>NZ_VMML01000039.1:0-23281 GCF_013277175.1 Streptococcus sp. 3167
CTGACGAAGTCAGTAACCACACCTACGGCAAAGTGAATCTGAAGTAGTTTGAAGAGAGTATAACTTGTCTTTTAGAAAAGGAGCCTATAATGAAAGTCTTTCAGAATGTAAATATCGTGACTTGTGATCAAGATTTCCATGTTTATCTTGATGGAATCTTAGCAGTCAAGGATTCTCAAATCGTCTATGTCGGTCAAGATAAGCCAGCGTTTTTAGAGCAAGCTGAGCAGATTATAGACTATCAGGGAGCTTGGATTATGCCTGGGTTGGTCAATTGCCACACCCATTCTGCTATGACAGGTTTGAGAGGAATTCGGGATGATAGCAATCTCCATGAATGGCTCAATGACTATATCTGGCCAGCAGAAGCTGAGTTTACTCCCGATATGACTACTAAGGCGGTCAAAGAAGCTCTGACAGAGATACTCCAGTCAGGAACAACAACCTTTAATGATATGTATAATCCCAATGGTGTGAATATTGAGCAGATTTATCAGGCAGTGAAAGATTCCAAGATGCGTTGTTATTTTTCTCCGACTCTTTTTTCTTCAGAGACAGAAACAACTGCTGAGACTATAAGCAGAACTCGATCCATCATAGACGAAATCTTAAAATATAAAAATCCAAATTTCAAGGTTATGGTAGCACCTCATCCTCCCTATAGCTGCAGTAGAGACTTGCTGGAAGCGAGTTTGGAAATGGCAAAAGAGCTTGCTATTCCAATCCATATCCATGTGGCGGAGACCAAGGAAGAATCAGGCATTATCCTGAAACGATACGGCAAACGCCCCCTCGCCTTTCTAGAAGAACTGGGTTACTTAGATCATCCGTCTGTCTTTGCTCATGGGGTCGAATTAAACGAGCGAGAAATTGAACGCTTGGCAACTTCTCAAGTGGCTATTGCTCACAATCCTATCAGTAATCTCAAACTGGCATCAGGAATTGCTCCAATTATCCAGCTCCAAAAAGCAGGAGTAGCAGTCGGAATTGCGACTGACTCGGTCGCTTCCAATAACAATCTTGATATGTTTGAGGAGGGACGGACTGCAGCCCTTCTTCAGAAGATGAAAAGTGGAGATGCCAGCCAATTTCCTATCGAAACAGCTCTCAAGGCACTGACAATCGAAGGGGCTAAGGTTCTAGGAATGGAAAATCAGATAGGAAGTCTAGAAGTCGGCAAGCAGGCAGATTTTCTCGTTATTCAACCACAAGGCAAAATCCATCTCCAACCTCAAGAAAATATGCTCTCTCACCTAGTTTATGCTGTCAAATCCAGTGATGTTGATGATGTCTATATTGCTGGAGAACAGGTTGTTAAGCAAGGTCAAGTTCTGACAGTAGAACTTTAGAAGAAAAATCACGAAAAATTTTAAAAAAAGTTTGTAAAAATCTTGCATTCTTTTTTTGACTATGCTATACTTATATACGGTTTGAAAAAACTGCCTAAGACAGTAGGGGAGCTCGACTCATAAATATCCTACCGAGGACAAAACGTATCATGTAAAAAGAAGCGTATTGTACTTTCGTGTCTAGGTTTGGGCGCGTTTTTCTTTTGGAAAAATTCCCCAAGCAAAATAATTACGGAGGTGAACACACTAATGAGTGAAGCAATTATTGCTAAAAAAGCGGAACTAGTTGACGTAGTAGCTGAAAAAATGAAAGCTGCTGCATCTATCGTCGTTGTAGACGCTCGTGGTTTGACAGTTGAGCAAGATACAGTTCTTCGTCGTGAGCTTCGTGGAAGCGAAGTTGAGTATAAAGTCATTAAAAACTCAATCTTGCGTCGTGCAGCTGAAAAAGCTGGTCTTGAAGATCTTGCATCAGTATTCGTTGGACCATCTGCAGTAGCATTTTCTAACGAAGATGTTATTGCACCAGCGAAAATCTTGAACGACTTTTCTAAAAACGCTGAAGCACTTGAAATCAAAGGTGGTGCAATCGAAGGCGCTGTCGCATCTAAAGAAGAGATTCTTGCACTTGCAACTCTTCCAAACCGCGAAGGACTTCTTTCTATGCTCCTTTCTGTACTTCAAGCGCCAGTGCGCAACGTTGCTCTTGCAGTCAAAGCGGTTGCAGAAAGCAAAGAAGACGCAGCTTAATCTTAAGCTACGTAGCGTAGCCTAGCTACGAAAATCTATTATAAATTTAAAACATATTTGGAGGAAATAACAATGGCATTGAACATTGAAAACATTATTGCTGAAATTAAAGAAGCTTCAATCCTTGAATTGAACGACCTTGTAAAAGCTATCGAAGAAGAATTTGGTGTAACTGCAGCTGCTCCTGTAGCTGTTGCTGCAGCTGGTGCTGCTGACGCTGGTGCTGCTAAAGATTCATTCGACGTTGAATTGACATCTGCAGGCGACAAAAAAGTTGGCGTTATCAAAGTTGTACGTGAAATCACAGGTCTTGGTCTTAAAGAAGCTAAAGAACTTGTTGACGGTGCACCAGCATTTGTTAAAGAAGGCGTTGCAACTGCAGAAGCTGAAGAAATCAAAGCTAAATTGGAAGAAGCTGGAGCTTCAGTTACTCTTAAATAATAGAGCGACTACATTAGTAGCTTAAAAACATGATTAAATCGCTATTCTTAGGAGTAGTGGTTTTTCTTTTTGTTTAAGAAGTTGGCGAGTAAGTAATACTCAATGAAAATCAAAGAGCAAACTAGGAAACTAGCCGCAGGCTGCTCAAAACACTGTTTTGAGGTTGCAGATAGAACTGACGAAGTCAGTAACATATCTACGGTAAGGCGACGCTGACGTGGTTTGAAGAGATTTTCGAAAAGTATAAAATAGATTGAATTTAGAATAGTCCACTGAGTTTTATAAAACATTGTTAGAAATTGGTTTGAATTCCGCAATCAATTTGTTCGGTTTTTATTTCATTTAATTTAATTAAATTAGAATTTCCCAACCGTTTAACTCAAGATAAAAATCCCCAATCGAAGCGATTGAGGATTAAGCAAATGAATCTTAAACAATACCTTGGGCAATCATAGCGTTTGCTACATTTTCAAATGCAGCAATGTTTGCTCCTGCAAGATAGTCTTTATCAAGACCATATGTTTCTGAAGTTGTTTTAGCTGTGTTGAAGATGTTTGTCATGATGTCTTTGAGACGTCCATCAACTTCCTCACGAGTCCATGAGAGGCGAAGACTGTTTTGGCTCATTTCAAGGGCTGAAACGGCTACACCACCAGCGTTGGCAGCTTTGGCAGGTCCGTAGAAGATACCATTTTCTTTGTAGATTTTGATGGCATCAAGGTCGCTCGGCATGTTGGCACCTTCAGATACACAGATAACGCCTTGAGCAACCAAACGTTTAGCTGCTTCACCGTTGATTTCGTTTTGAGTAGCACATGGAAGCGCAATATCATAGTTTCCAGCGTAAGTCCATACAGAACCTTCGTGATATGTTGCAGTTGCTTTCTCAGCTGCATACTCAGTCAAACGAGCACGACGTTTCTCTTTAACATCAACCAAAAGATCGAAGTCGATACCATTTTCATCGATGACATAACCGTTTGAGTCAGATACAGAGATGACAGTAGCGCCAAGTTCAGTCGCTTTTTGAAGAGCGTATTGAGCAACGTTCCCAGAACCTGAAATAACCACTTTCTTACCAGCAAAGCTATTACCGTTAGCTTTCAGCATTTCTTCAGTATAGTAAACCAAACCGTAACCAGTTGCTTCTGGACGAATCAAGCTACCACCAAATTCAAGAGGCTTACCAGTCAAGACACCAGCATCAAATTGGTTAAGACGCTTGTATTGACCATAAAGGTAACCAATTTCACGTCCACCTACGCCGATATCACCAGCAGGTACGTCAAGTGATGGTCCGATGTGTTTTTGCAACTCAGTCATGAAGCTTTGGCAGAAGCGCATCACTTCAGCATCTGTTTTACCTTTAGGATCGAAGTCTGATCCACCTTTACCTCCACCGATTGGAAGTCCAGTCAAGACGTTTTTGAAGATTTGTTCAAATCCGAGGAATTTCAAAATCCCTTGGTTTACAGTTGGGTGGAAACGAAGTCCTCCTTTGTATGGTCCAACAGCTGAGTTGAATTGAACACGGTAACCACGGTTTACTTGAATTTTTCCATCACGGTCAACCCAAGGAACACGGAAAGAAATTACGCGCTCAGGCTCAGTAATACGTGCCAAGATATTTTCTTCGATATACTCAGGGTGTTTTTCAAATACAGGTTCCAAAGTGTTGAAAAATTCTTCAACAGCTTGGAGGAATTCAGCCTCGTGCCCATTACGAGCTTTTACAGTTTCAAACACGCTTTGGATATATTCTTTAGCAGATGTCATATCGTTCTCCTTTTGTTGTCATATTTTATTACATGAGCTATTATAGCAGAATTTTTTTAAACTGTAAAGAGAAAAACAAAAATTTTCTAAAAATTCTTTCAATTTAGTTTTAAGACTTTTTGAAAATAGACAAAAAACGAACCTTTTTCTTGTAAATATCTTTCTCAAAGAGAAAATCTGAAAATATGCTATAAGAAAAGAAAATGTTTAGCAATTCAGAAATCACTTGTTAATTTATCCATGATATGTTAGATTTGCCAGCAAAACTATGACCATTTTGGAGGAAAGAAATATTTACATCTCCTTATTCAGGGCAGGATTTTCTATACAAGTATAGATGTCTTGCTGGAGTTGGATCATGGAACCCAAGCGGTTATTGAGATTTAGAACTATCATCAGAATTTTTTCATTAGACTTGTTCGGTAACCATAAAGTACTATACTATCTATGAACAAGACCCAGAAAAAGTAGCCTTATTTCTTAAGAATTTTAATAGTTTAAAGCACTTAGCACCTGTTTATATTGATGAAACAGGATTCGATACTTACTTTTATCGAGAATATGGTCGCTCATCAAAGGGTCAGTTAATAGGAGGTAAAGTCTCTGGAAGAAGATATCAGGGGATTTCTTTGGTTGCAGGTCTAACAAATGGTGACTTAATCGCTCCAATGACCTACGAAGAGACGATGACGAGCGACTTTTTTGAAGCATGGTTTCAGAAATTTCTCTTACCAACATTAACCACACCCTCAGTTATTATTATGGATAATGCAAGATTCCAATAGAATAGCTAGGATAGAATTCTTGTGTGAAGAGTTTGGGCATAAACTTTTACCCCTTCCTCCCTACTCACCTGAGTACAATCCTATTGAGAAGACATGTGCTCATATCAAAAAGCACCTCAAAAAGGTATTACCAAGTTGCAATACCTTTTACGAGGCTCTTTTGTCCCACTCTTGTTTCAGTTTGTTATAAACACCTAAGATAAGAGCTATACTAGGTAAATAAAAATCTCTATACTATTTGAAAGTGAAGACTACTCACTGTGAGATAGTATAGAGTATTTTTGTTGTAGTTAAACCATCCTACCCATTCCCCATTGTAATTAACACGGTAACCGTCTGGTGTAGTCGTATTGATTGCTAGAGCACCAGAGCTATAAGCATAGTACCATTTGCCAGATACCTTCATCCAGCCTGTTTTCATAGCACCTGAACCGTCGAGATAGTACCAAGTCTCACCGTCTTTCAACCAACCTGCTTGCATCCAGACTGAACTATCGAAGCGATACCAGATATTATCTAATTTTGCCCACTGATTGTAAGGGTAAGATCCCATCAAGTTGCATAAACTACCAACGCGAGCCAGCTTGTCGCCAAAAACCCATACTTTTACCTACTTCTTGCATTTGGTTAAAGAAATTGTAGGAATTATTCGTTGTACTCTTATTTTCATTTTTGATTTTATGAGTTCCGATAGCCTTCAAATTTTTGTCAAAAAGATTCGCCTTAGTCGCAAATGTTTGAATCTGAGAAGAGTAGGCTTCTATGTATTGAATGGCTTTTCCATAACCACCAGCTAATTCTTCAGAGCCACCAGATGATGTTCCGAAACTTTGTGCAACGGTAATCCATCCATTTTGAGTAACAGGGTTTTCAAAGGCTGCCAAACCCATATAGGTCAATTCTGGATTGATTAAGGATTCGTAGTGTCCAGTTTGATCAGAGACATTTGCTCCGCTACGAGATTTATAGAATATATTTCTCAATGGTACGCGCAACACCGTCTTCTTCGTTGCTTGCTGTAACGGCATCCGCAAGAGATTTGACATAATCGCTTGCATTTCCCATTGCAATGCCCATCCCTGCAAACTGGAGCATTTCGATATCGTTATTAGCATCGCCCATGGCCATAATCTCTGAGGAATCAATCTTCAAAATCTCTGCTAATCGTGAAAGAGCGGTAGCCTTGGTCGTTCCAAGTGGCATAGCTTCATAAATGACAGGCTGCGAACGAACTCCACTGAATCGTTGGCAGAGTTCCTCAGCAAAACGCTGCTCAAAATCGTCTGTTTGTTCTTCGTTGCCCAAAAACATGCCTTGGAACATACGATATTTACCACTAGTCGCTTCCTCAAGGGAAATTTCAGTCAAGTCTGAAAAGACTAGGTCGGCATCATTCTGGATGACTTGATTAGGCTTGCCACCGAGGACGAAATAATGTTTCTCATCAAAAAGAGTCAACTGAACATCACTTTTTTCAGCTAGATCATAGAGGTATTCGATGTCTGCTGGACTAAGTTCTTGCCAGTCAACTAGTCCCCAGTCACTTGTCTGGTGAGTTGAGCAACCATTGTTAACAATCACATACTCATTCTGGAGGCCAAGCCCCAGTTTTTTGTAGTAGGGGAGGACACCGAAAAGCGGGCGACCCGTACAAAGAACCAATTTGACACCTTTTTCAATAGCTTGGTGAATAGCAGTAATGTGAGCTTGTGGAATTTCCTTGGCTTCATCGAGGAGGGTTCCGTCCATATCCAAGGCTAGTAGTTTAATCATAGGTCTTCCTTCTTTATCTTTTGGTATTATTATAACATATTTTGGAGAAGATGACGGTCAAAGGGACAGGAGCTAATTGATTTTGCAGTTTAGGACGTTTTGATGACAATTCATGATTTGAAGAGGATATTTGGCCAAGATATGTTATACTAAACTTGTCAACGTTGCAACTAGACAAATTAAAAAACCAACTTAATATAATAGTTTTTTGTAAGTAGGTATGAGTATCAGATTACTCAACTAATCTAAACAATAACGGAGGAAATATATCATGATTTTAATGACAAAAAATATAAATCTAACAAATGAAGAATTAGAGCTGATACAAGGTGGAGCAGATCCCTATGGAAAAGAACCTAATGGTTATTTTCCTTGGCAAATAGAGCCGGTATTAACTATGCCGGTTCATGGATTTTGTCCCAGAGGAACCTATGATTTAGGATATATTGGAGGAGGCAATCATCTTTGCAAAGGAAGTCCTGCGAGATTTTAAGTAAAATTTATTAGGAATATGGAGAAAACAGAGGATTTAATATGAAAAAACGGATTATTCAGATTTTACTAGCATTATCCTTAATTTTTTACAAATCAACTTGGTTTTGGGGAATTTTCAATCACCTCGCAAAGCCCTATCTACCAGCAAGTCGTGAATTTTTTCAGATTCTGCTTTGGATGGAGAGTGGAGGTCTTTTATTAGCGGTCATCTATCTACTAGTTTTTGCAGGAAAGAAGACTTTTCATTTCAAATGGCAGCTGAGGCACTTTATCTACCTTTTACTGGGTTACATCATTTTGTATATGTCTGACGTCCTCTTGTCTTATTTCATACCCTCGTCTTCAAATCAAATTTCTTTGAATGAAACGATAGAAATGATAGGGAGACAGGAATTACCCTATTTCTTGCTCATGGCTTGCTTCATCGGCCCTATTGCTGAGGAATTGATTTATCGCGGTGTGCTTATGACAACCTTTTTCAAAAACTCGCCTTGGTACGGAGATGTCTTGCTTTCTGCTATTATTTTCGGTTATATTCATATCAATTTTGCTTTAACTCCTCTTGCTTTTTTCATTTATGCTAGTGGAGGTCTCATTTTAGCTCTACTGTATCGCATGACAAAAAATCTCTACTATCCAATACTAGTTCATATTCTCATCAATATCACTGCCTTCTGGAATGTATGGTTACTCCTATTTTCAGGAAGTTAGCTTACTAAAAAAATGTCGGAACTTTCCGGCATTTTCTTTTTTCACAAATAGTCAACGTTTTTCTTTTCGATATTGGAGTGGTGTGTATCCAGTTATTTTTTGAATTGATTTTGAAAATAAGGTTGGCTTGAGAAAGGCAGATAGTGAAGATAGTTAAGAAGGTTAAGAAGAATAGGATGTTCTTTTTTCCTTTTTGGAAAACTTCTAAAATATGGTATAATGAAAAGATAAAGAAGTTGGAGGTAGAAGATGAACATTCAACAATTACGCTATGTTGTGGCCATTGCCAATAGCGGTACTTTTCGTGAAGCTGCTGAAAAGATGTATGTTAGTCAGCCGAGTCTGTCTATTTCTGTTCGTGATTTGGAAAAAGAATTGGGTTTTAAGATTTTCCGTCGGACCAGCTCAGGGACTTTCTTGACTCGTCGTGGTATGGAATTCTATGAAAAAGCGCAAGAATTGGTTAAAGGATTTGATATTTTTCAAAATCAGTATGCCCATCCTGAGGAAGAAAAGGATGAATTTTCCATTGCCAGTCAGCACTATGACTTCTTGCCACCAACCATTACGGCCTTTTCAGAGCGCTATCCTGATTATAAGAACTTCCGTATTTTTGAATCAACTACTGTTCAAATTTTAGACGAAGTAGCGCAAGGTCACAGTGAGATTGGGATTATCTACCTCAATAATCAAAATAAAAAAGGGATTATGCAACGGGTTGAAAAGTTAGGCCTAGAGGTTATTGAACTAATTCCCTTCCATACCCATATTTATCTCCGTGAGGGGCATCCTTTAGCTCAGAAAGAGGAATTGGTCATGGAGGATTTAGCGGATTTACCAACGGTTCGTTTCACGCAAGAGAAAGACGAGTATCTTTATTATTCAGAGAACTTTGTTGATACCAGCGCGAGCTCGCAGATGTTTAATGTGACAGACCGTGCTACTTTGAATGGTATTTTGGAGCGGACGGACGCTTATGCGACAGGTTCTGGATTTTTAGATAGTGACAGTGTGAATGGCATCACAGTTATTCGTCTCAAGGATAACCTAGATAACCGCATGGTCTATGTTAAACGTGAAGAAGTGGAGCTGAGTCAAGCTGGAACTCTTTTCGTAGAAGTCATGCAAGAATATTTTAATCAGAAGAGGAAATCATGAAAAAAAGAGGAATAGTGGCAGTCATTGTACTGCTTTTGATTGCGCTGGATCAGTTAGTTAAATCCTATATCGTCCAACAGATTCCACTGGGTGAAGTGCGCTCCTGGATTCCCAATTTCGTTAGCTTGACCTACCTGCAAAATCGAGGGGCAGCCTTTTCTATCTTACAAGATCAGCAGTTGTTATTCGCTGTCATTACCCTGGTCGTCGTGGTAGGTGCCATTTGGTATCTACATAAGCACATGGAGGACTCATTCTGGATGGTCTTGGGTTTGACTCTGATAATCGCGGGTGGTCTTGGAAACTTTATTGACAGGGTCAGTCAGGGCTTTGTTGTGGATATGTTTCACCTTGACTTTATCAATTTTGCAATTTTCAATGTGGCAGATAGCTATCTGACTGTTGGAGTGATTATTTTATTGATTGCAATGCTAAAAGAGGAAATAAATGGAAATTAAAATTGAAACTGGTGGCCTGCGTTTAGATAAGGCTTTGTCAGATTTGACAGAATTATCACGTAGTCTCGCGAATGAACAAATCAAATCAGGCCAGGTCTTGGTCAATGGCCAAGTCAAGAAAGCTAAATACACTGTCCAAGAGGGCGATGTCGTCACTTACCATGTGCCAGAACCAGAGGTTTTAGAGTATGTGGCTGAGGATCTTCCGCTAGAAATCATCTACCAAGATGAGGATGTGGCTGTTGTCAACAAACCTCAGGGAATGGTTGTGCATCCGAGTGCTGGTCATACTAGTGGAACCCTAGTAAATGCCCTTATGTATCATATTAAGGACTTGTCGGGTATCAATGGGGTTCTGCGTCCAGGAATTGTTCATCGTATTGATAAGGATACGTCAGGTCTTCTTATGATTGCTAAAAATGATGAGGCGCATCTAGCACTTGCCCAAGAACTCAAGGATAAAAAGTCTCTCCGCAAATATTGGGCGATTGTTCATGGAAATTTGCCCAATGATCGCGGTGTGATTGAAGCACCGATTGGCCGGAGTGAAAAAGATCGTAAGAAACAGGCTGTGACTGCTAAAGGGAAACCTGCAGTAACTCGTTTCCACGTCTTGGAACGCTTTGGCGATTATAGCTTAGTGGAGTTGCAACTAGAGACAGGGCGTACCCATCAGATTCGTGTCCACATGGCTTATATCGGTCATCCAGTTGCTGGGGATGAAGTCTATGGTCCTCGTAAGACACTTAAGGGGCATGGACAATTTCTTCATGCCAAGACTCTAGGTTTTACTCATCCGAGAACAGGTGAGACCTTAGAATTTACAGCAGATATCCCAGCAATTTTTAAGGAAACATTGGAGAGATTGAGGAAGTAAGAATGAAAAAGAAATTAACTAGTTTAGCACTTGCAGGCGCTTTTTTAGGCTTGTCATGGTATGGAAATGTTCAAGCTCAAGAAAGTTCAGGAAATAAAATCCACTTTATAAATGTTCATGAAGGTGGCAGTGATGCGATTATTCTTGAAAGCAATGGACATTTTGCCATGGTGGATACAGGAGAAGATTATGATTTCCCAGATGGAAGTGATTCTCGTTATCCATGGAGACAGGGTATCAATACAACTTATAAGCATGTTCTAACAGACCGTGTCTTTCGTCGTTTGAAGGAATTGGGTGTCCAAAAACTTGATTTTATTTTGGTAACCCATACCCACAGTGACCATATTGGAAATGTTGATGAATTACTGTCTACCTATCCAGTTGACCGAGTCTATCTTAAGAAATATAGTGATAATCGTATTACTAAGCCTGAACGTCTTTGGGATAATCTGTATGGCTATGATAAGGTTTTAAAGACTGCTGCTGAAAAAGGTGTTTCAGTTATTCAAAATATCACACAAGGAGATGCTCATTTTCAGTTTGGAGACATGGATATTCAACTATATAATTATGAAAATGAAACAGATTCATCAGGTGAATTAAAGAAAATTTGGGATGATAATTCCAATTCCTTGATTAGCGTAGTAAAAGTCAATGGTAAGAAAATTTACCTTGGGGGCGACTTAGATAATGTGCATGGAGCGGAAGATAAGTATGGACCTCTCATTGGAAAAGTTGATTTGATGAAGTTTAATCATCACCATGATACCAACAAATCAAATACCAAGGATTTTATTAAAAATTTGAGTCCGAGTTTGATTGTTCAAACTTCGGATAGTCTACCTTGGAAAAATGGTGTTGATAGTGAGTATGTTAATTGGCTCAAAGAACGAGGAATTGAGAGAATCAACGCAGCCAGCAAAGACTATGATGCAACAGTTTTTGATATTCGACAAGACGGTTTAGTAAACATTTCAACTTCCTACAAGCCTATTCCAAGTTTTCAAGCTGGTTGGCATAAGAGTTCATATGGAAACTGGTGGTATCAAGCGCCTGATTCTACAGGAGAATATGCTGTCGGTTGGAATGAAATTAAGGGTGAATGGTATTACTTTAACTAAACGGGTATCTTATTACAGAATCAATGGAAAAAATGGAACAATCGTTGGTTCTATTTGACAAACTCTGGTGTTGCTGCTAAAAATTGGAAGAAAATCGCTGGAATCTGGTATTATTTTAACAAAGAAAACCAGATGGAAATTGGTTGGATTCAAGATAAAGAGCAGTGGTATTATTTGGATGTTGATGGCTCTATGAAGACAGGTTGGCTTCAATATAAGGGGCAATGGTATTACTTTGCTCCATCAGGGGAAATGAAAACGGGCTGGGTAAAAGATAAAGAAGCCTGGTACTATATGGATTCTACTGGTATCATGAAGACAGGTGAGATAGAAGTTGCTGGACATCATTACTATCTAGAAGAATCAGGAGCTATGAAGCAAGGCTGGCTTAAAAAGGCAAATGATTGGTATTTCTACAAGACAGATGGTTCACGAGCTATAGGTTGGATTAAAGACAAGGATAAATGGTACTTCTTGAAAGAAAATGGTCAATTACTTGTGAATGGTAAGACACCAGAAGGCTATACTGTGGATTCAAGTGGTGCCTGGTTAGTGGATGTTCCGATCGAGAAATCTGCTACAATTAAAACTACAAGTCATTCAGAAATAAAAGAATCCAAAGAAGTAGTGAAAAAGGATCTTGAAAATAAAGAAACGAGTCAACATGAAAGTGTTACAAATTCTTCAACTAGTCAAGATTTGACATCCTCAACTTCACAAAGCTCTGAAACGAGTGTAAACAAATCGGAATCAGAACAGTAGTAGAAAAGAAGGTTTTAGGGCCTTCTTTTTCCTATCAACTCTTTTCTATTTCCTGTTATTCATGTTATAATGGATAAATATGAATAATCGGAGTGAGACTATGAAATACAAACGGATTGTCTTTAAGGTGGGTACTTCTTCTCTGACAAATGAGGATGGAAGTTTATCACGTAGTAAGGTAAAGGATATTACCCAGCAGTTGGCTATGCTGCACGAGGCTGGTCATGAGTTGATTTTGGTGTCTTCAGGTGCCATTGCGGCTGGTTTTGGAGCCTTAGGATTTAAAAAGCGTCCGACTAAAATTGCTGATAAACAGGCTTCAGCAGCGGTAGGACAAGGGCTTTTGTTGGAAGAATACACGACCAATCTTCTCTTGCGCCAAATCGTTTCTGCACAAATCTTGCTAACCCAGGATGACTTTGTAGATAAGCGTCGTTATAAAAATGCCCATCAGGCTTTGTCGGTTTTACTTAGCCGTGGGGCGATTCCTATCATCAATGAGAATGATAGTGTTGTTATTGATGAGCTCAAGGTTGGGGACAATGATACTCTGAGTGCACAGGTGGCGGCCATGGTCCAAGCAGACCTTTTGATCCTCTTGACAGACGTAGATGGTCTCTATACAGGAAATCCTAATTCAGATCCAAGAGCCAAACGTTTGGAGCAAATCGAGACTATCAATCGTGAGATTATCGATATGGCCGGTGGAGCTGGTTCGTCAAACGGAACTGGGGGCATGTTAACCAAAATCAAAGCTGCAACTATTGCGACAGAATCGGGTGTTCCTGTTTATATCTGCTCATCCTTGAAGTCAGATGCCATGATTGAAGCGGCTGAGGAGACCAAGGATGGTTCCTACTTTGTTGCGCAAGAGAAGGGGCTTCGTACCCAGAAACAATGGCTGGCCTTTTATGCTCAGAGTCAAGGTTCTATTTGGGTTGATAAAGGGGCTGCGGAAGCTCTCTCTCAACATGGAAAGAGTCTTCTCTTATCTGGTATCGTTGAAGCAGAAGGAGCCTTTTCTTACGGTGATATCGTGACAGTATTTGATAAGGAAAGTGGAAAATCACTTGGAAAAGGACGCGTGCAATTTGGAGCATCTGCTTTGGAGGATATGTTGCGTTCTCAAAAAGCCAAGGGTGTCTTGATTTACCGTGACGACTGGATTTCCATTACTCCTGAAATCCAACTACTTTTTACAGAATTTTAGAGGTAAACTATGGTGAGTAGACAAGAACAATTTGAACAGGTACAGGCTGTTAAAAAATCGATTAACACAGCTAGTGAAGAAGTGAAAAACCAAGCCTTGCTAGCCATGGCTGATCACTTAGTGGCTGCTACTGAGGAAATTTTAGCGGCTAATGCCCTCGATATGGCAGCGGCTAAGGGGAAAATCTCAGATGTGATGTTGGATCGTCTTTATTTGGATGCAGATCGTATAGAAGCGATGGCAAGAGGAATTCGTGAAGTGGTTGCCTTCCCAGATCCAATCGGTGAAGTTTTAGAAACAAGTCAGCTTGAAAATGGTTTGGTTATCACAAAAAAACGTGTAGCTATGGGTGTCATCGGTATTATCTATGAAAGCCGTCCAAATGTGACGTCTGATGCGGCTGCTTTGACTCTTAAGAGTGGAAATGCGGTTGTTCTTCGTAGTGGTAAGGATGCCTATCAAACAACCCATGCCATTGTCACAGCCTTGAAGAAGGGCTTGGAGACGACTACTATTCACCCAAATGTGATTCAACTGGTGGAAGATACTAGCCATGAAAGTAGTTATGCTATGATGAAGGCCAAGGGCTATCTAGACCTCCTCATTCCTCGTGGAGGAGCTGGCTTGATCAATGCAGTGGTTGAGAATGCGATTGTACCTGTTATCGAGACAGGGACTGGGATTGTCCATGTCTATGTGGATAAGGATGCAGACGAAGACAAGGCGCTGTCTATCATCAACAATGCTAAAACCAGTCGTCCCTCTGTTTGCAATGCCATGGAGGTTCTGCTGGTTCATGAAGACAAGGCAGCAAGCTTCCTTCCTCGCTTGGAGCAAGTTCTAGTTGCAGAGCGTAAAGAAGTTGGGTTGGAACCAATTCAATTCCGCTTGGATGAGAAAGCCAGTCAGTTTCTTTCAGGTCAAGCAGCTGAGGCACAAGACTTTGACACCGAGTTTTTAGACTATGTCTTAGCTGTTAAGGTTGTGAGCAGTTTAGAAGAAGCGGTTGCCCATATTGAAGCCCATAGTACCCATCATTCGGATGCCATTGTAACGGAAAATGCTGAAGCTGCAGCTTACTTTACAGATCAAGTGGACTCTGCAGCTGTCTATGTCAATGCCTCAACTCGTTTTACCGATGGTGGACAATTTGGTCTTGGATGTGAGATGGGAATTTCTACTCAGAAATTGCACGCGCGTGGTCCCATGGGCTTGAAAGAGTTGACTAGCTACAAGTATGTGGTTACTGGTGATGGACAGATAAGGGAGTAAGAGATGAAGATTGGATTTATCGGTTTGGGGAATATGGGTGCTAGCTTGGCAAAATCTGTCTTGCAGACTAGGACGTCAGATGAGATTCTCCTTGCCAATCGTAGTCAAGCTAAGGTAGATGCTTTCATTGCAGACTTTGGTGGTCAGGCTTCCAGCAATGAAGAAATGTTTGCAGAAGCAGATGTGATTTTTCTAGGAGTGAAGCCTGCTCAGTTCTCAGACTTGCTTTCTCAATACCAGACTATCCTTGAAAAACGAGAGAGTCTTCTTTTGATTTCGATGGCAGCTGGATTGACCTTGGGAAAACTCGCTAGTCTTCTTCCAAGTCAGCACAGAATTATTCGTATGATGCCCAATACCCCTGCTTCTATCGGACAAGGAGTGATTAGTTATGCCTTGTCTTCTAATTGCAGGGCTGAGGACAGTGAGCTCTTTTGTCAGCTTTTAGCCAAGGCTGGTCTTTTGGTTGAACTTGGAGAAAGCTTAATAGATGCAGCGACAGGTCTTGCAGGTTGTGGACCAGCCTTTGTCTATCTTTTTATCGAGGCCTTGGCAGATGCAGGTGTTCAGACTGGATTGCCACGAGAAACAGCATTGAAAATGGCAGCTCAAACTGTGGTAGGAGCTGGACAATTGGTCCTTGAAAGTCAGCAACATCCTGGAGTTTTGAAAGACCAAGTTTGCAGCCCAGGCGGTTCGACTATCGCTGGTGTAGCGAGCCTAGAAGCGCATGCTTTTCGAGGAACGGTCATGGATGCAGTTGGTCAAGCCTACAAACGAACACAAGAACTAGGTAAATAAGAGGTGGATTTGTCTGCCTCTTTTATGGTGGTTGATACTCTTCGAAAATCTCTTCAAACTGCGTCAGCTTCCATCTGCAACCTCAAAACAGTGTTTTGAGCAACCTGCGACTAGCTTCCTAGTTTGCTCTTTGATTTTCATTGAGTATGAAATGAGAAGACAAAAAGATTGTCACAAACCCCTATTTTTTTGATAGAATAGAAGTAGTAAAAAAGAAATGAGTTAGACATGTCAAAAGGATTTTTAGTCTCTCTTGAGGGACCAGAGGGAGCAGGAAAGACCAGTGTTTTAGAGGCTCTGCTACCAATTTTAGAGGAAAAAGGGGTAGAGGTGCTGACGACCCGTGAACCTGGCGGAGTCTTGATTGGGGAGAAGATTCGGGAAGTAATTTTGGATCCAAGTCATACTCAGATGGATGCGAAGACAGAGTTGCTTCTCTATATTGCCAGTCGCAGACAGCACTTGGTGGAAAAAGTTCTTCCAGCCCTTGAAGCTGGCAAGCTGGTCATTATGGATCGTTTTATCGATAGTTCTGTTGCCTATCAGGGATTTGGTCGTGGCTTAGATATTGAAGCCATTGACTGGCTCAATCAGTTTGCGACAGATGGCCTCAAACCCGATTTGACACTCTATTTTGACATCGAGGTGGAAGAAGGACTGGCTCGTATTGCTGCTAATAGTGACCGCGAGGTTAATCGTTTGGATTTGGAAGGGTTGGACTTGCATAAAAAAGTTCGTCAAGGCTACCTTTCTCTTCTGGATAAAGAGGGAAATCGCATTGTCAAGATTGATGCTAGTCTCCCTTTGGAGCAAGTTGTGGAAACTACCAAGGCTGTCTTGTTTGACGGAATGGGCTTGGCCAAATGAAACAAGATCAACTAAAGGCTTGGCAACCAGATCAGTTTGACCGTTTTGTCCGTATCTTAGAACAAGACCAGCTCAATCACGCCTATCTCTTTTCAGGTTTCTTTGGAAGCTTGGAAATGGCGCAATTTTTAGCTAAGAGCCTCTTTTGTACGGATAAAGTTGGCGTCTTACCATGTGAGAAATGCCGAAGTTGCAAGCTGATTGAACAGGAAGAGTTTCCAGATGTCACCTTGATTAAGCCAGTCAATCAGGTCATCAAGACAGAACGCATTCGGGAATTGGTGGGACAGTTTTCTCAAGCAGGGATTGAAAGCCAGCAACAGGTCTTTATCATCGAGCAAGCGGATAAAATGCATCCCAACGCAGCCAATTCTCTGCTCAAGGTCATCGAAGAACCCCAGAGTGAAGTTTATATTTTCTTCTTGACTAGCGATGAGGAAAAGATGTTACCGACAATCCGAAGTCGGACTCAGATCTTCCACTTTAAAAAGCAAGAAGAAAAACTTATCTTACTCTTAGAACAAATGGGACTTGTTAAGAAAAAAGCGACTCTTTTAACTAAGTTTAGTCAATCGCGAGCTGAAGCAGAAAAGTTGGCTAATCAGGCAAGTTTTTGGACCTTGGTCGATGAAAGTGAACGCCTGCTGACTTGGTTAGTAGCTAAGAAAAAAGAAAGTTATCTACAGGTTGCCAAATTAGCCAACTTGGCAGATGATAAGGAAAAACAGGATCAGGTTTTACGGATTCTTGAAGTTCTCTGTGGGCAGGACCTCTTGCAGGTAAGAGTAAGAGTGATTCTACAAGATTTACTAGAAGCTAGAAAAATGTGGCAAGCTAATGTCAGCTTTCAAAATGCCATGGAATATCTGGTCTTGAAAGAAATATAAACTCAAAAATGAATGATAAAGAAAGGAAAGGGCTGTTTTATGGACAAAAAAGAATTATTTGACGCGCTGGATGATTTTTCCCAACAATTATTGGTAACCTTAGCCGATGTGGAAGCCATCAAGAAAAATCTCAAGAGCTTGGTAGAAGAAAATACAGCTCTTCGCTTGGAAAATAGTAAGTTGCGAGAACGCTTGGGTGAGGTGGAAGCAGACGCTCCCGTCAAGGCCAAGCATGTTCGCGAAAGTGTCCGTCGTATTTACCGTGATGGATTTCACGTATGTAATGATTTTTATGGACAACGTCGAGAGCAGGACGAAGAATGTATGTTCTGTGATGAGTTGTTATACAGGGAGTAGGCATGCAAATTCAAAAAAGTTTTAAGGGGCAGTCTCCCTATGGCAAGCTGTATCTAGTGGCAACGCCGATTGGCAATCTAGATGATATGACTTTTCGTGCTATCCAGACCTTGAAAGAAGTAGATTGGATTGCTGCTGAGGATACGCGCAATACAGGGCTTTTGCTCAAGCATTTTGACATTTCCACCAAGCAGATCAGTTTTCATGAGCACAATGCCAAGGAAAAAATTCCTGATTTGATTGGTTTCTTGAAAGCAGGGCAAAGTATTGCTCAGGTCTCTGATGCCGGTTTGCCTAGCATTTCAGACCCTGGTCATGATTTGGTTAAGGCAGCTATTGAGGAAGAAATTGCAGTTGTGACTGTTCCAGGTGCCTCTGCAGGAATTTCTGCCTTGATTGCCAGTGGTCTAGCGCCACAACCACATATCTTTTACGGCTTTTTACCGAGAAAATCAGGCCAGCAAAAGCAATTTTTCGACTCGAAAAAAGATTATCCTGAAACTCAGATTTTCTATGAATCGCCTCATCGTGTAGCAGATACGTTGGAAAATATGTTAGAAGTCTACGGTAACCGCTCGGTTGTCTTGGTCAGGGAATTGACTAAAATCTATGAAGAATACCAACGCGGTACCATTTCTGAGTTATTGGAAAGCATTGCTGAAACGCCACTTAAAGGAGAATGCCTTCTCATTGTTGAAGGTGCCAGTCAGGATGTGGAGGAAAAAGACGAGGAGGACTTGTTCTTAGAAATCCAAGCCCGTATCCAGCAAGGCATGAAGAAAAATCAAGCTATCAAGGAAGTCGCTAAGATTTACCAGTGGAATAAAAGCCAGCTCTACGCTGCCTACCATGATTGGGAAGAAAATCAAGAAAATGACTAATACTCTTCGAAAATCTCTTCAAACCGTGTCAACGTCGCCTTGTCGTAGGTGTGGTTACTGACTTCGTCAGTTCTATCCACAACCTCAAAACAGTGTTTTGAGCTGGACTTCGTCAGTTCTATCTACAACTTCAAAGCAGTGCTTTGAGCAACCTGCGGCTAGTTTGCTCTTTGATTTTCATTTAGTATAAACAGGGAAGTTTGCCTTCTTCCCTTTTTTTGTTATACTAGTAGAAGAAAAAAATAGAAAGATTTGTGGGAGTGAAAAAGTCCGGGGGACTTTTTCAGCTTGAGCCAAGAAATTCGAGAGCGAGGAAAGTCCGGGGGACTTTTTCAGCTTGAGCCAAGAAATTCGAGAGCGAGGAAAGTCTGGGGGACTTTTTCAGCTTGAGCCAAGAAATTCGAGAGCGAGGAAAGTCCGGGGGACTTTTTCAGCTTGAGCCAAGAAATTCGAGAGCGAGGAAAGTCTGGGGGACTTTTTCAGCCTGAGCCAAGAAATTCGAGAGCGAAGTAAGTCCAATGGACTTTTTCAGCCTGAGCCAAGAAATTCGAAAACTCTTAAGTTTGATTGGCTTTTTCAATGTGAACCTTGTCTTCACACTCCCAAAGAGGTATTAGTGTCGTGTCTCAATCTTATATCAATGTTATCGGTGCTGGTTTGGCAGGTTCTGAAGCAGCTTACCAAATCGCAGAGCGTGGTATTCCAGTTAAACTTTATGAAATGCGTGGTGTCAAGTCGACTCCTCAGCACAAAACAGACAATTTTGCTGAGTTGGTTTGTTCCAATTCTTTGCGTGGGGATGCTTTGACAAATGCAGTTGGTCTTCTCAAGGAAGAAATGCGTCGCTTGGGTTCTGTTATCTTGGAATCTGCTGAGGCTACACGTGTTCCTGCCGGTGGAGCCCTTGCGGTGGATCGTGATGGTTTCTCTCAAATGGTGACCGAAAAAGTGGTCAACCACCCCTTGATTGAAGTGGTGCGTGATGAAATTACAGAATTGCCAACAGATGTTATTACAGTTGTGGCGACTGGTCCCTTGACTAGCGATGCCCTGGCTGAAAAGATTCATGCCCTTAATAATGGCGATGGCTTCTATTTCTACGATGCAGCAGCGCCTATTATCGATGTCAACACTATCGATATGAGTAAGGTCTATCTCAAATCTCGTTATGATAAGGGAGAAGCAGCCTATCTCAATGCTCCAATGACCAAGCAAGAGTTTATGGATTTCCATGAAGCCTTGGTCAATGCGGAAGAAGCACCGCTCAATTCTTTTGAAAAAGAAAAGTACTTTGAAGGATGTATGCCAATCGAAGTCATGGCCAAACGAGGCATTAAAACTATGCTTTATGGTCCTATGAAACCAGTCGGTCTTGAGTATCCAGACGACTACACAGGTCCTCGTGATGGAGAATTTAAAACCCCTTATGCGGTGGTTCAACTTCGTCAGGACAATGCAGCTGGTAGCCTCTATAATATCGTCGGTTTCCAAACCCACCTTAAATGGGGAGAGCAAAAGCGCGTTTTCCAAATGATTCCAGGTCTTGAAAATGCGGAGTTTGTTCGTTATGGGGTCATGCACCGCAATTCTTACATGGATTCACCAAATCTTCTGGAGCAGACCTACCGTTCTAAGAAACAACCAAATCTCTTCTTTGCTGGTCAGATGACGGGTGTGGAAGGCTATGTAGAGTCCGCAGCATCAGGCTTAGTTGCAGGTATTAACGCGGCTCGACTCTTCAAGGGTGAAAGTGAGGCTATTTTCCCAGAGACAACAGCGATTGGAAGTCTAGCTCATTACATCACTCATGCGGACAGCAAACATTTCCAACCAATGAATGTCAACTTTGGGATTATCAAGGAGTTGGAAGGCGAACGTATCCGTGATAAGAAGGCTCGTTATGAAAAAATTGCAGAGCGTGCCCTTGCCGACTTAGAGGAATTTTTGACTGTCTAATTTTTTTGAAAGAATTGCTCATGATACTATAAAAATCTTAGAAATTGTGATAAAATAGGTAGGATAAAAAAAGGAGAGTGAAAATGGCGAATCCCAAGTATAAACGTATTTTAATCAAGTTATCAGGTGAAGCCCTTGCCGGTGAACGTGGCATAGGGATTGATATCCAAACAGTTCAAACAATCGCAAAAGAGATTCAAGAAGTTCATAGCTTAGGTATCGAAATTGCCCTTGTTATTGGTGGAGGAAATCTCTGGCGTGGTGAACCTGCTGCAGAAGCAGGAATGGACCGCGTTCAGGCAGATTACACAGGAATGCTTGGGACTGTTATGAATGCTCTTGTGATGGCAGATTCATTGCAACAAGTTGGGGTTGATACGCGTGTGCAAACAGCCATTGCAATGCAACAAGTGGCAGAGCCTTACGTACGTGGACGTGCCCTTCGTCACCTTGAAAAAGGCCGTATCGTTATCTTTGGTGCCGGAATTGGTTCACCATACTTCTCAACAGATACAACAGCGGCCCTTCGTGCAGCTGAAATCGAAGCAGATGCCATTCTTATGGCTAAAAATGGTGTAGATGGTGTGTACAATGCCGATCCTAAGAAAGACAAGACAGCTGTTAAGTTTGAAGAATTGACCCACCGTGACGTTATCAATAAAGGTCTCCGTATCATGGACTCAACAGCTTCAACCCTCTCAATGGATAACGACATTGACTTGGTTGTCTTCAACATGAACCAACCAGGCAACATCAAACGTGTCGTATTTGGTGAAAATATCGGAACAACAGTTTCAAATAATATCGAAGAAAAGGAATAAGAAAGATTATGGCTAACGCAATTATTGAAAAAGCTAAAGAGAGAATGACCCAGTCTCACCAATCACTTGCTCGTGAATTTGGTGGTATTCGTGCTGGACGTGCCAATGCAAGCTTGCTTGACCGTGTACATGTAGAATACTATGGAGTCGAAACTCCTCTTAACCAAATTGCTTCAATTACGATTCCAGAAGCGCGTGTTTTGTTGGTAACCCCATTTGACAAGTCTTCATTGAAAGACATCGAACGTGCCTTGAACGCTTCTGATCTTGGTATCACACCAGCTAACGACGGTTCTGTTATTCGTTTGGTTATCCCTGCACTTACAGAAGAAACTCGTCGTGACCTTGCTAAAGAAGTGAAGAAGGTCGGTGAGAATGCTAAAGTGGCTGTCCGTAATATCCGTCGTGACGCTATGGATGAAGCTAAGAAACAAGAAAAAGCAAAAGAAATCACTGAAGACGAATTGAAGACTCTTGAAAAAGACATTCAAAAAGTAACAGATGATGCTGTTAAACACATCGACGACATGACTGCCAACAAAGAGAAAGAACTCTTGGAAGTCTAAAAATAAACAGAAAAACTCAGTTGGCATTGCTGGCTGAGTTTTGTTCGAAAGAAGGAAATATGAATACAAATCTTGCAAGTTTTATCGTTGGACTCATCATCGATGAAAACGACCGTTTTTACTTTGTGCAAAAGGATGGCCAGACCTATGCTCTTACCAAGGAAGAAGGTCAACATACAGTAGGGGATACGGTTAAAGGTTTTGCCTACACGGATATGAAGCAAAAACTCCGCTTGACAACTCTAGAAGTGACTGCCACTCAGGACCAATTTGGTTGGGGACGTGTCACAGAAGTTCGTAAAGACTTGGGTGTCTTTGTGGATACAGGCCTTCCTGACAAGGAAATCGTTGTGTCACTCGATATTCTCCCTGAGCTCAAGGAACTCTGGCCTAAGAAGGGTGATCAACTCTACATCCGTCTTGAAGTGGACAAGAAAGATCGTATCTGGGGACTCTTGGCTTATCAAGAAGACTTCCAACGTCTGGCTCGACCTGCCTACAACAACATGCAGAACCAAAACTGGCCAGCCATTGTATACCGCCTCAAGCTGTCAGGAACTTTTGTTTACCTGCCAGAAAATAACATGCTTGGTTTTATCCATCCTAGCGAGCGCTATGCAGAGCCACGTTTAGGGCAAGTTTTAGATGCGCGTGTCATTGGTTTCCGCGAAGTGGACCGCACTCTGAACCTCTCCCTCAAACCACGTTCCTTTGAAATGTTGGAAAATGATGCCCAGATGATTTTGACTTATTTGGAAAGCAATGGCGGTTTCATGACCTTGAATGATAAGTCATCTCCAGATGACATCAAGGCAACCTTTGGCATTTCTAAAGGTCAGTTCAAGAAAGCTTTAGGTGGTCTTATGAAGGCTGGTAAAATCAAGCAAGACCAGTTTGGGACAGAATTGATCTAGGGTGACATATGAGAAAATCATTTTACACTTGGCTCATGACCGAGCGCAATCCTAAAAGTAACAGTCCCAAAGCTATCCTAGCAGACCTAGCCTTTGAAGAATCAGCTTTTCCAAAACACACAGATGATTTTGATGAGGTGAGTCGCTTTTTGGAAGAACATGCCAGTTTCTCTTTTAACCTAGGAGACTTTGACGCTATCTGGCAAGAATACTTAGAACACTAGCATGATTCATTGGGTTTGGGCTAGTAATTTCTCCATCCCTTTGCTATAATCCCGACTTTATCACTT
>NZ_VMML01000004.1:0-4811 GCF_013277175.1 Streptococcus sp. 3167
AACCGAACTCGCGACAACAGCTTGGAAGGCTGTAGTTTTACCACTAAACTACACCCGCTAAAATGGGAGTTAACGGGATCGAACCGCTGACCCTCTGCTTGTAAGGCAGATGCTCTCCCAGCTGAGCTAAACTCCCTAGAGCTAAGCGACTTCCCTATCTCACAGGGGGCAACCCCCAACTACTTCCGGCGTTCTAGGGCTTAACTTCTGTGTTCGGCATGGGTACAGGTGTATCTCCTAGGCTATCGTCACTTAACTCTGAGTAATACCTACTCAAAATTGAATATCTATTCAAACCAAGAAAACCGTTCGCTTTCGTATTCTCAGTTACTTTGGATAAGTCCTCGAGCTATTAGTATTAGTCCGCTACATGTGTCGCCACACTTCCACTTCTAACCTATCTACCTGATCATCTCTCAGGGCTCTTACTGATATAAAATCATGGGAAATCTCATCTTGAGGTGGGTTTCACACTTAGATGCTTTCAGCGTTTATCCCTTCCCTACATAGCTACCCAGCGATGCCTTTGGCAAGACAACTGGTACACCAGCGGTAAGTCCACTCTGGTCCTCTCGTACTAGGAGCAGATCCTCTCAAATTTCCTACGCCCGCGACGGATAGGGACCGAACTGTCTCACGACGTTCTGAACCCAGCTCGCGTGCCGCTTTAATGGGCGAACAGCCCAACCCTTGGGACCGACTACAGCCCCAGGATGCGACGAGCCGACATCGAGGTGCCAAACCTCCCCGTCGATGTGAACTCTTGGGGGAGATAAGCCTGTTATCCCCAGGGTAGCTTTTATCCGTTGAGCGATGGCCCTTCCATACGGAACCACCGGATCACTAAGCCCGACTTTCGTCCCTGCTCGAGTTGTAGCTCTCGCAGTCAAGCTCCCTTATACCTTTACACTCTGCGAATGATTTCCAACCATTCTGAGGGAACCTTTGGGCGCCTCCGTTACCTTTTAGGAGGCGACCGCCCCAGTCAAACTGCCCGTCAGACACTGTCTCCGATAGGGATCACCTATCTGGGTTAGAGTGGCCATAACACAAGGGTAGTATCCCAACAGCGTCTCCTTCGAAACTGGCGTCCCGATCTCGTAGACTCCTACCTATCCTGTACATGTGGTACAGACACTCAATATCAAACTGCAGTAAAGCTCCATGGGGTCTTTCCGTCCTGTCGCGGGTAACCTGCATCTTCACAGGTACTAAAATTTCACCGAGTCTCTCGTTGAGACAGTGCCCAAATCATTACGCCTTTCGTGCGGGTCGGAACTTACCCGACAAGGAATTTCGCTACCTTAGGACCGTTATAGTTACGGCCGCCGTTTACTGGGGCTTCAATTCATACCTTCGCTTGCGCTAAGCACTCCTCTTAACCTTCCAGCACCGGGCAGGCGTCACCCCCTATACATCATCTTACGATTTAGCAGAGAGCTGTGTTTTTGATAAACAGTTGCTTGGGCCTATTCACTGCGGCTGACTTAAAGTCAGCACCCCTTCTCCCGAAGTTACGGGGTCATTTTGCCGAGTTCCTTAACGAGAGTTCTCTCGCTCACCTGAGGCTACTCGCCTCGACTACCTGTGTCGGTTTGCGGTACGGGTAGAGTACGTTTAAACGCTAGAAGCTTTTCTTGGCAGTGTGACGTCACTAACTTCGCTACTAAACTTCGCTCCCCATCACAGCTCAATGTTATAGAATTAAGCATTTGACTCAATTCGCACCTCACTGCTTAGACAGACTCTTCCAATCGTCTGCTTTAGTTAGCCTACTGCGTCCCTCCATCACTACATACTCTAGTACAGGAATATCAACCTGTTGTCCATCGGATACACCTTTCGGTCTCTCCTTAGGTCCCGACTAACCCAGGGCGGACGAGCCTTCCCCTGGAAACCTTAGTCTTACGGTGGACAGGATTCTCACCTGTCTTTCGCTACTCATACCGGCATTCTCACTTCTATGCGTTCCAGCACTCCTCACGGTATACCTTCATCACACATAGAACGCTCTCCTACCATACCTATAAAGGTATCCACAGCTTCGGTAAATTGTTTTAGCCCCGGTACATTTTCGGCGCAGGGTCACTCGACTAGTGAGCTATTACGCACTCTTTGAATGAATAGCTGCTTCTAAGCTAACATCCTAGTTGTCTGTGCAACCCCACATCCTTTTCCACTTAACAATTATTTTGGGACCTTAGCTGGTGGTCTGGGCTGTTTCCCTTTCGACTACGGATCTTAGCACTCGCAGTCTGACTGCCGACCATAATTCTTTGGCATTCGGAGTTTATCTGAGATTGGTAATCCGGGATGGACCCCTCACCCAAACAGTGCTCTACCTCCAAGAATCTCTAATGTCGACGCTAGCCCTAAAGCTATTTCGGAGAGAACCAGCTATCTCCAAGTTCGTTTGGAATTTCTCCGCTACCCACAAGTCATCCAAGCACTTTTCAACGTGCCCTGGTTCGGTCCTCCAGTGCGTCTTACCGCACCTTCAACCTGCTCATGGGTAGGTCACATGGTTTCGGGTCTACGTCATGATACTAAGGCGCCCTATTCAGACTCGGTTTCCCTACGGCTCCGTCTCTTCAACTTAACCTCGCATCATAACGTAACTCGCCGGTTCATTCTACAAAAGGCACGCTCTCACCCATTAACGGGCTCGAACTTGTTGTAGGCACACGGTTTCAGGTTCTATTTCACTCCCCTCCCGGGGTGCTTTTCACCTTTCCCTCACGGTACTGGTTCACTATCGGTCACTA
Organism: Streptococcus sp. 3167; assembly: GCF_013277175.1. NCBI lineage: Bacteria > Bacillati > Bacillota > Bacilli > Lactobacillales > Streptococcaceae > Streptococcus > Streptococcus sp. 3167. Next base: position 2,766 of record NZ_VMML01000004.1, read on the forward strand.
GGGAGTATTTAGGGTTGGGAGATGGTCCTCCCAGATTCCGACGGGATTTCACGTGTCCCGCCGTACTCAGGATACTGCTAGGTACAAAGACTATTTTAAATACGAGGCTATTACTCTCTTTGGCTGATCTTCCCAAATCATTCTTCTATAATCTTTGAGTCCACATTGCAGTCCTACAACCCCGAAGAGTAAACTCTTCGGTTTGCCCTCCTGCCGTTTCGCTCGCCGCTACTAAGGCAATCGCTTTTGCTTTCTCTTCCTGCAGCTACTTAGATGTTTCAGTTCACTGCGTCTTCCTCCTCACATCCTTAACAGATGCGGGTAACAGGTACTACCTGTTGGGTTCCCCCATTCGGAAATCCCTGGATCATCGCTTACTTACAGCTACCCAAGGCATATCGTCGTTTGTCACGTCCTTCTTCGGCTCCTAGTGCCAAGGCATCCACCGTGCGCCCTTATTAACTTAACCTTATTTTCTGACCTTTCAGTCATAAACTCTTATTAATACTACAGCGTTTTCGGTTTATTTTCTTGTTACTATTTGATATAGATATTCAATTTTCAATGTGCATTACTTGGTGATCTCTCACCAATGGAGCCTAGCGGGATCGAACCGCTGACCTCCTGCGTGCAAAGCAGGCGCTCTCCCAGCTGAGCTAAGGCCCCACAAGACCTCTCAAGACTAAACAAGACCAATGCGCAGTTCCTTATCCTTAGAAAGGAGGTGATCCAGCCGCACCTTCCGATACGGCTACCTTGTTACGACTTCACCCCAATCATCTATCCCACCTTAGGCGGCTGGCTCCTTACGGTTACCTCACCGACTTCGGGTGTTACAAACTCTCGTGGTGTGACGGGCGGTGTGTACAAGGCCCGGGAACGTATTCACCGCGGCGTGCTGATCCGCGATTACTAGCGATTCCGACTTCATGTAGGCGAGTTGCAGCCTACAATCCGAACTGAGACTGGCTTTAAGAGATTAGCTTGCCGTCACCGGCTTGCGACTCGTTGTACCAGCCATTGTAGCACGTGTGTAGCCCAGGTCATAAGGGGCATGATGATTTGACGTCATCCCCACCTTCCTCCGGTTTATTACCGGCAGTCTCGCTAGAGTGCCCAACTGAATGATGGCAACTAACAATAGGGGTTGCGCTCGTTGCGGGACTTAACCCAACATCTCACGACACGAGCTGACGACAACCATGCACCACCTGTCACCTCTGTCCCGAAGGAAAGCTCTATCTCTAGAGCGGTCAGAGGGATGTCAAGACCTGGTAAGGTTCTTCGCGTTGCTTCGAATTAAACCACATGCTCCACCGCTTGTGCGGGCCCCCGTCAATTCCTTTGAGTTTCAACCTTGCGGTCGTACTCCCCAGGCGGAGTGCTTAATGCGTTAGCTGCGGCACTAAACCCCGGAAAGGGTCTAACACCTAGCACTCATCGTTTACGGCGTGGACTACCAGGGTATCTAATCCTGTTTGCTCCCCACGCTTTCGAGCCTCAGCGTCAGTTACAAGCCAGAGAGCCGCTTTCGCCACCGGTGTTCCTCCATATATCTACGCATTTCACCGCTACACATGGAATTCCACTCTCCCCTCTTGCACTCAAGTTAAACAGTTTCCAAAGCCTACTATGGTTAAGCCACAGCCTTTAACTTCAGACTTATCTAGCCGCCTGCGCTCGCTTTACGCCCAATAAATCCGGACAACGCTCGGGACCTACGTATTACCGCGGCTGCTGGCACGTAGTTAGCCGTCCCTTTCTGGTAAGATACCGTCACAGTGTGAACTTTCCACTCTCACACTCGTTCTTCTCTTACAACAGAGCTTTACGATCCGAAAACCTTCTTCACTCACGCGGCGTTGCTCGGTCAGACTTCCGTCCATTGCCGAAGATTCCCTACTGCTGCCTCCCGTAGGAGTCTGGGCCGTGTCTCAGTCCCAGTGTGGCCGATCACCCTCTCAGGTCGGCTATGTATCGTCGCCTTGGTGAGCCGTTACCCCACCAACTAGCTAATACAACGCAGGTCCATCTGGTAGTGATGCA
>NZ_VMML01000040.1:0-44471 GCF_013277175.1 Streptococcus sp. 3167
TTCATTGAGTATTAGAACATACAAAGGAGGTCGTCATGGACAATATCATCGATGTGTCAATTCCCGTTGCAGAAGTGGTGGACAAGCATCCAGAAGTCTTGGAAATTCTAGTGGAGTTGGGTTTTAAACCCCTTGCCAATCCCTTAATGCGCAACACAGTTGGTCGTAAAGTATCGCTCAAACAAGGTTCTAAGCTTGAAGGAACTCCTATGGACAAGATTGTCCGCACGCTGGAAGCAAACGGTTACGAAGTGATTGGGTTAGACTAATGGCAGATGAACGAATTCATGTCCTGCGGGATATTTTGTTAGAATTGCATAATGGCTCCTCTCCTGAGTCGGTTCAGGAGCGCTTTGATGCGACCTTTACAGGTGTTTCAGCCATCGAGATTTCCCTTATGGAGCACGAGCTGATGAACTCAGACTCAGGTGTCACCTTTGAAGATGTCATGGAACTCTGTGATGTTCATGCCAATCTTTTTAAAAATGCTGTTAAGGATGTCGAAGTTGCAGATACCGAGCACCCAGGTCACCCAGTTCGGATTTTCAAAGAAGAAAATCTAGCCCTCCGTGCGGCCTTGATTCGTATTCGGAGATTGTTGGATACCTATGAGTCTATGGAAGATGAAGAAATGCTGGCGGAGATGCGCAAGGGCTTGGTGCGTCAGATGGGTCTTTTGGGGCAATTTGACATCCATTACCAACGTAAGGAAGAGCTCTTCTTCCCCATCATGGAGCGCTATGGACACGATTCACCTCCAAAAGTTATGTGGGGAGTGGATGATCAGATCAGGGAACTCTTTCAAACAGCTTTAGCGACAGCCAAGTCACTACCAGAAGTGTCAATTAGCAGCGTAAAAGAAGCTTTTGAAGCTTTTGCGACAGAGTTTGAAAGTATGATTTTCAAGGAAGAATCTATCCTTCTCATGATTCTCCTTGAGTCCTTTACTCAGGATGACTGGCTTCAGATTGCGGAGGAGAGCGATGCCTATGGCTATGCTATTATCCGTCCGTCTGAGAAATGGGTGCCAGAACGCCAGAGTTTTGTTGAGGAAAAGAGTGAAGAGGAGCCTGTACAGCTAGATACGGCAGAGGGTCAAGTTCAGCAGGTTATTGATACGCCAGAAGGACAGTTTACCATTACCTTTACCCCTAAGGAAAAGGAAGCAGTGCTGGACCGCCATAGTCAGCAGTCTTTTGGTAATGGCTATCTTTCAGTCGAGCAGGCTAATCTCATCCTCAATCACCTCCCCATGGAAATTACCTTTGTCAATAAAGACGATATTTTCCAGTATTACAATGACAATACGCCAGCTGATGAGATGATTTTCAAACGAACGCCGTCCCAAGTCGGGCGCAATGTCGAACTCTGTCATCCGCCTAAGTATTTGGACAAGGTCAAGGCTATCATGAAGGGACTTCGTGAGGGGACCAAGGACAAGTATGAAATGTGGTTCAAGTCTGAGTCGCGAGGTAAGTTTGTCCACATCACCTATGCTGCAGTACACGATGAAAACGGAGAATTCCAAGGTGTACTGGAATACGTTCAGGATATCCATCCCTACCGTGAGATTGATACGGACTATTTCCGTGGATTAGAATAAGGAGAAAAAATGAGTTACGAACAAGAATTTATGAAGGAATTTGAAGCTTGGGTCAATACCCAAATCATGATTAACGACATGGCGCACAAGGAAAGCCAAAAAGTTTACGAAGAAGACCAGGACGAGCGTGCCAAAGATGCCATGATTCGCTACGAGAGTCGCTTGGATGCTTATCTGTTCTTGCTTGGTAAGTTTGAAAACTTCAAAGTAGGCAAGGGATTCCATGATTTGCCAGAAGGCTTGTTTGGTGAGCGAAATTATTAAACGAGAAAGATTCTTGATTTTTCACTAAAATCTTGATAGAATGTTTATGTTAAATCCTTGTCAGAGCAGGGATTTTTTATTGAAAGGATTTTATCATGTCAAAGAAACTCAATCGTAAAAAACAATTGCGAAATGGCCTCCGTCGCGCAGGTGCCTTTTCAAGTACTGTGACTAAGGTTGTAGATGAGACAAAAAAAGTCGTGAAGCGTGCAGAACAGTCAGCAAGCGCAGCTGGTAAGGCTGTTTCTAAAAAAGTTGAACAAGCAGTAGAAGCTACCAAAGAGCAAGCTCAAAAAGTAGTTAATTCTGTAGAAGATTTTGCAGCAAATTTGGGTGGACTTCCACTTGATCGTGCCAAGACTTTCTATGATGAAGGAATCAAGTCTGCTTCAGATTTCAAAAACTGGACTGAAAAAGAACTCCTTGCCTTGAAAGGAATCGGCCCAGCTACCATCAAGAAATTGAAAGAAAATAGCATCAAGTTCAAGTAATTTTTCTTTAGTCTTGCATTTCCGAGAAAAACTTGCTACAATAGAGCCATTAGAGGTGTTTTGAATCCCACATTTTACAGAAAGTGGCAGCGCTGAGAAGTCCACAAATGTGTCAAAACTGGTTGCTAATGACTGAAAAAATGAAATATTTCTGTCTTTTTATTTTAAAGACTAAAGATGCGGGCTTGGCCCGAAATTGGGTGGTACCGCGGATAAACACATTCGTCCCTGTCATGTAGATGGCAGGGATTTTCTTTTGCGTCTTAGTCAAAGGAGCTTGTTATGAAGCAATCTTTTAAAACAAGTAAACTCTATTATGGTTTTCCTATCTTCATTTTGGGGTATCAGGATCAGAATTTTGGACACAATATTACGACCTGTAGCTCCTCTTATAGCTTGGGAGATTGGCTAGCCATTGGTGTCGGAGCTGAGGAAAATGCGGCTGAGCAAATCAAGCATTACCAGAAGTTTACTGTGAATATTCCTGATGAAAATCTCATGCTCGAGATGGAGCAGGCTGGTTTTATCAGTCATAGAGAGAAATTGAAACACCTGGGGCTAGACTACGAGATTTCTGAACGGACTCAGGCACCGATTTTAGAGGTTTGTCCAGTCGTGTTAGAATGTCAGGTAGATAGGATTGATGAGGAAGAGGGAATTTGTCATATTTTCGCTAAGATTGTTGAGCGATTTGTTGACCCAGAACTTTTGGATGAAAAGGGACATTTTAGAAATGACCGTTTTGCACCTACTTACTTTATGGGGATGGCCACCAGCGCGTTTATCGCTATTTAGATGACCGAGTAGACCCTATGGGGAGCTTCATTAAGAAAGCGAGGATGAAGGATGTCAAGAGCTGAATTACCAGAACGATTAGAAACCGAACGACTCGTCCTACGAGTTCGTACAGTGGCAGATGCTGAGGATATCCATACCTACGCTAGTTTGCCAGAGGTCGCCTATCCAGCAGGTTTTCCTCCAGTCAAGACCTTGGAAGATGAGATTTATTATCTGGAGCACATTCTTCCGGAGCGTAATCAAAAGGAAAATCTCCCAGCAGGCTACGGGATTGTCGTCAAAGGAACGGATAAGATCGTTGGCTCTGTCGATTTCAACCATCGCCATGAAGATGATGTGCTGGAAATCGGTTATACCTTACACCCAGACTATTGGGGGCGAGGTTATGTGCCAGAAGCAGCGCTTGCCTTGATTGACTTAGCCTTTAAAGATTTGGGTCTTCACAAGATTGAACTAACTTGCTTTGGATATAACCTTCAAAGTAAACGAGTCGCGGAAAAGCTTGGCTTTACCCTCGAAGCTCGCATAAGAGACCGAAAGGATGTTCAAGGAAACCGCTGTGACAGTCTGATATATGGCTTGCTGAAGAGCGAGTGGGAGGTGATTTGATGCATCTTTTCATCATTGGTGCTCCAGCATCAGGAAAAATGACCATTGGTCAAGAATTATCTCGACTGACGGATGCTACCCTATTTTATAACCATCAAGCCATTGATTTTGCACTAGAAATCTATCAGGACTATACAGAGGAAATGTGGGAATTTGTTCGTGGAATCACTTTTTCATTCCTTGGAGCAAGTGCAAGAAATCAGCGATCAGTAATTTTAACAGATGTAATTGATTTTTCAAATCAGTATCAGCTGATGTATTTAAAGCAAATTCAGAATTTGTTGGATGATTATCATCAAGAGATTCTTTTTGTTGAGTTGGAAACAAGTCTTGAAGAGTGCATACGTCGAAATCGAACGGAGAATCGATTAAAGCACAAACCCTTAAAACGGCATATTGAGGTATCTGAAAGAGAAATTTTAGAGACCGCTGAAACACTTCAATTAAATTCCCAATATCAACCGAATGAGTTGCACCACTACTTTAAAATAAATAATACGAATTTGTCTGCAGAAGAAGCTGCTAAGCAAATTCAAAATAAAATGAATACAATAGAGAAAGGACACACACATATCTAAACAACTTCATGAAGACGTTCTCAAGACTCAAGAAGTTCAAAAGTCTCAATCTTTTTCGTTCGTGATTCCTACCACCAAATGTAACTGGAAAACTCTACCTTAATCGCGCTTGGAGTACACCCTTCAAAGTAAACGAATCATAAAGAAACTGGGATTTCCCATTTAAGCCTGTATCCGAGGTCGTAAGAATATCCAATACAGCAGAGGTAGAGTTTGATTTATTGAAGAATGAGTTAGAGGAGAAAATAGATGGCTAAAAAGAAAAATAGAAAAAAGAATTAAACCGCCAGCAAAAGTTGGATATCAAAGTCGTTTCTGAAGAAGAGGTTGTCTGGACAGAACTACTGGCTAAAAAACCAACTTTTGTAGAACGTCGGACCATTCAAAATTTCGATGAACTACATACAACAGTGATGCAATATGCTGATGAACATGGAGAGTATCCAGATGTTCAGCTAATCAATTACCAACTGAAAAATAGGATTTTTGATTAGAATCAGGATCATGCTTTATTTAGAGAAGCTATGCATACTCCAAATACACAGAAGCGAAATGAACTGTTAAAACAAGTTTTAAAGATCAATCCAGATTATTTTGCTGCTGATTTTCACCCATTCTTATCAGAGGTTGAAGATTTTGATTTACCAACCTTTAGATTAGATTTAGGAGGCAAAGATTGAAATTAATGTATTATTTTAATACTGACAATAGATTGAAGAATCTTTTTGCTCAAACTTGGAAAATACTTATGTATGCGCTAACGTATTTTCCAATAATATCTCTAATTGTATTCTGTCTTACCGATTTTAAATTAGTTATAATTTTACAATTTGCCTTGATACTAATATATGTGTTTAACTATAAAAATCGATTTAATAAGTTTAGAGTTTTTCTTACTAAAAGTACTAAATCTTTAGCTTTTATGAACGCATGGGATGGAATATTTTGCGGAATCTTGACTTACATTCTTTATAACCTAAATCTAGTTGAATCAACTTTAATCAACTTATCTCAATATTTTTTTATTAATTATGGCATAAGTAAAAATCACATAAATAACTGGATTATCATTGTAATACTTTTAATATTACCATTTGTATTATCTGTTATAAAAACTGTAGGATCAATCAAGATATTTCAAAAAGTTAATAAAATAGATATCGTAAAGGGAAAGACACTGTGGAATGTATATGCCACGATGCTTATTATTTCGTTTTTATGGTATTATATCTATATTTATTACTTTATTTCTAATGTTATTGATTTTCATTCTGATTTAATAACTGACATTCTTATGTTCAGTTCACTTATTGCACTTTATTTAATATGCTGGTGGATGATTTATAATCTAATTAGACATGGTGCAAAAGATACCAAAGAAGTAATAGCATCATGGTTAATTGGTTCAATCTGTATATTACTGTTAGCAGTATTTAATCAAGTTGAAAATGAATTAATAAATGCTTTAACATGGTTTTTGCCAATTTTAATTCCTAGTCTAATTGGAGAAATAAATTCTCAATTCGATACAAAAAAACATAAGAAAAAACCAATAAGAACTGAGAAAATGGATAGACACCTCTATCGAACTCAACTATATGGTTTTCTTACTCTATTAATGTTGAGTATTATTCCAAAGTTAACCGAAATTATTTGGGGTTTAAAGATTAAGAAGAAATTGGTCGAATTTATAACTCCCGAAGCTGATTGGATGTCTGAATTATTTGCCTCAACTATAATTATTTTCGTTTGTTTCATATTATCATTAGTTATTGGGAAGATTATAATTTGGTTATTACAATATTTCTATTTAAACACCTATAATGGATATTACGTGTATCGTGACAATATGCATAGTATATTAATAAATCGTAGATATAAAATAAATATTCATAAAAGGAGAAAAAATAATGTCTAAAGAACTTTCACCTAAATACAATCCAGCCGAGGTTGAGGCTGGTCGTTACCAAAAATGCCTTGATACGGATGGTTTCAAGCCGTCAGGAGATCAAAAGGCTAAGCCTTATTCAATTGTGATTACCACCACCAAACGTAACTAGAAAACTCTACCTTAATCACACCTGGGGTACAACCTTCAAAGTAAACGAATCACAAAGAAGCTTAGATTTCCCGTTCAAGCCTGTAGCTGAGTCCCGAAGGATATCTAAGTCAGTTGAGTCGAATCTATTGCAGGATGAATTAAAGGGGAAAATAGATGCCTAAAAAGAAAAATAGAAAAAAAGAATTAAAACGCCAGCAAAAGTTGGATATCAAAGTTATTTCTGAAGAAGAGGCTGCTTGGACAGAAATCATGGTCAAAAATCCAACTTTTGTAGAACGTCGTACCATTCAAAATTTCGATGAACTACATACAGCAGTGATGCAATATGCTGATGAACACGGAGAGTATCCAGATGTTCAGCTAATCAATTACCAACTGAAAAATAGGACTTTTGATTGGAATCAGGATCATGCTTTATTTAGAGAAGCTATGCATACTCCGAATACACAGAAGCGAAATAAATTGTTAAAGCAAGTTTTAAAAATAAATCCAGATTATTTTGCTGCTGATTTTCATTTATTCTTATCAGAAGTTGAAGATTTTGATTTGTCAACTTTTAAAAAAGTATTGGATTTTGAAATTCTAGTTTTAGAAAAATGGAAAGTGAATGGATACAATAGTTGGAATTATTTTGAAGCACGCTCTATCCTGTCTGCTCTGATGTTTCTGATTGAGTATTATATGATGGAGAACTTCAATTCTAAGGCTATAGAATTGATTGACCTATATTTGAGTAAGCGACCAGAACGGTTTCCTCCTAATTTTGTCTTCTGTATGCTTTCCTTGTATCATATCACCGGTCAGGAGCTAAAGGTTGAGCGTTTCTATCGTGAAGAATTGAATAAAGGGAAACGGGATGATACCATTCTTATTCATGCCATCATCTCTGCTTTTTCTCAAGGAAAAATTGAAGAAGCAAGTCAGCTATTTGCAAAATTAGTGGAAATAAATGATGAAGCTGTTGAATTCTTTATAGAGGAAGATTGGCAATTCAAAGTTATAGATATAGAAGACCAAGAATGCTATTGTTCAAATTCAGTTGAATCGCTACAAGCTAGTTTGTATCCTCTGTTTGATTATTTACTAGAAAATATTATTTTAACGAAATTTTTAACAAACGAATCCAAGAAGTTCCGTCGTAAACCAGTATTTTCGAATCATTCCAGTATGATAAGAAGTTTATCCAAGGTAAACGACTGGTACTCCTTTATGAGCGAGGAAAAAATGAAGGGAATTCGGATGGATTTTGTTCACATCTTTGTTGAAAATGGGATTCGTACGTCTTCAGATTTCAAAAAATGGACTGAAAAAGAAGTTCTCGCTTTGAAGGGAATTGGTCCCGTAACCGTTAAAAAGCTGAAAGAAAACGGCATAAAGTTTAAGAAAGAGAAGTAATTGTTTATGGAAGGGGGGAGGTGAAATTGTCTTGAATGAAATTTCTAATTTCATCCTGTATACTACACCAAATGGCGACGTTCAGCTAGATATCCTTTTACAAGATGAAAATCTTTGGTTGACTCAAAAAGGTCTTGCAGAGCTCTTTGGAGTTGAACGAAGTGTCATTACAAAGCACTTAAAAAACATTTATGATAGTGGTGAGTTGGATAAGGTGTCAACTTGTGCAAAATTTGCACAGGTTCAACAAGAGGGAAATAGAACTGTCCGACGTGAACTTGAATATTACAATCTGGATGCTATCATTTCAGTTGGCTATCGCGTAAATTCCAGCAAGGCTACTCAATTTAGAATTTGGGCAACCAAGACCTTGAAAGAATTTATCATCAAAGGTTTTGTTTTGAATGATGAACGCTTGAAACAAGGACAGACAGTTTTCGGACAAGATTATTTCCGTGAACTTTTAGAACGAATTCGCTCTATTCGTTCTAGCGAGCGCCGAATCTATCAACAAATTACGGATATCTTTGCCGAATGTGCCATAGATTATGATCGAAACTCGGATATTACTAAAAACTTCTATGCTATGGTGCAAAATAAATTTCATTATGCAATTACTGGAAGTACGGCTGCAGAAATTATCTATCAGCAAGCTGATGCTAGTAAAGAAAAAATGGGATTAACTACTTGGAAACATGCACCTGATGGACGAGTGCTCAAATCAGATGTAACGGTAGCCAAAAATTATTTGCAAGAAAAAGAAATTCGACAACTAGAGCGAACTGTTACAGCCTATTTTGATTATATCGAGGGTTTAGTTGAGCGCCGTAATACGTTTACAATGCGAGGATTGGCAGATAGTATTGATCGCTTTCTATCCTTTAATGAATATGAAATCTTAGAAGGAAAAGGAAGCATTTCCAAGAAACAAGCAGACTCAAAAGCCATCCAAGAGTATGAAAAATTTAACCGAACTCAAAAAATTATATCGGACTTTGATAAACATATTCTGAAGATAATGAGAGAAAGTTAATGTAAAATTTTTATACAGTTTCTTTTTTACTAATAGAAGATACTGAAAAAATCAGATGTGCTGAATCAAGGCATATCTTCTACATACTAATTTTATTTAAAGATATTAACTAGAAAGGACAAACACATGTCTAAAGAACTTTCACCTAAATACAATCCAGCCGAGGTTGAGGCTGGTCGTTACCAAAAATGGCTTGATGCCGATGTTTTCAAGCCTTCAGGAGACCAAAAGGCTAAGCCTTATTCAATCGTGATTCCACCACCAAATGTAACTGGGAAGCTTCACCTTGGTCACGCTTGGGATACGACTTTGCAAGATATCATCATCCGTCAAAAACGCATGCAAGGTTTTGATACCCTTTGGCTTCCAGGGATGGACCACGCGGGGATTGCCACTCAGGCTAAGGTTGAGGAGCGCTTGCGTGGCGAGGGTATTTCCCGCTATGACTTGGGTCGTGAGTCTTTCTTGACGAAAGTCTGGGAATGGAAAGACGAATATGCCACTACTATCAAGGAACAATGGGGTAAGATGGGGCTCTCTGTAGACTACTCTCGTGAGCGTTTCACTCTTGACGAAGGTTTGTCAAAAGCTGTTCGTAAGGTCTTTGTGGACCTTTACAAGAAAGGGTGGATCTATCGTGGTGAATTCATCATCAACTGGGACCCAGCTGCACGCACAGCCCTTTCTGATATTGAAGTTATCCACAAGGATGTCGAAGGTGCCTTCTACCACATGAACTACATGCTGGAAGACGGATCTCGCGCCCTTGAAGTTGCGACCACTCGTCCTGAGACCATGTTTGGGGACGTTGCGGTTGCGGTCAATCCAGAAGACCCACGCTACAAGGACTTGATTGGTAAAAACGTCATCCTTCCAATCGCTAATAAACTAATCCCAATCGTTGCAGACGAACATGCCGATCCCGAGTTTGGTACTGGTGTTGTTAAAATCACGCCTGCCCACGATCCAAACGACTTCTTGGTTGGTCAACGACACAACTTGCCACAAGTCAATGTTATGAACGACGACGGAACTATGAATGAGCTTGCCTTCGAATTTGCAGGCATGGACCGTTTTGAAGCTCGTAAGGCAGTCGTGGCTAAGTTGGAAGAAATCGGTGCCCTCGTTAAAATCGAAAAACGTGTCCACAGTGTTGGTCACTCAGAGCGTACAGGTGTAGTGGTGGAGCCACGCTTATCTACGCAATGGTTCGTTAAGATGGACCAATTGGCCAAAAATGCCATTGCCAACCAAGACACAGATGATAAGGTAGAATTCTACCCACCTCGTTTCAACGATACCTTCCTCCAATGGATGGAAAATGTCCACGACTGGGTCATCTCACGTCAGCTCTGGTGGGGTCACCAAATCCCTGCTTGGTACAATGCTGAGGGTGAAATGTACGTCGGTGAAGAAGCTCCAGAAGGAGACGGATGGACTCAGGACGAAGACGTTTTGGATACTTGGTTCAGTTCTGCCCTTTGGCCATTCTCAACCATGGGCTGGCCTGATGTCGACTCAGCAGACTTCAAACGATACTTCCCAACTTCAACCTTGGTTACAGGTTACGACATCATCTTCTTCTGGGTGTCTCGTATGATCTTCCAATCTTTGGAATTCACTGGCCGTCAGCCATTCCAAAACGTGTTGATCCACGGTCTTATTCGTGACGAGCAAGGACGCAAGATGTCTAAATCTCTCGGTAACGGGATTGACCCAATGGATGTCATTGAGAAATACGGTGCGGATGCCCTTCGTTGGTTCCTTTCAAACGGTTCTGCACCAGGTCAAGACGTGCGCTTCTCATACGAGAAAATGGATGCTTCATGGAACTTCATTAACAAGATTTGGAACATCTCTCGCTACATCCTCATGAACAATGAAGGCTTGACCCTTGAGCAAGCAACTGCCAATGTGGAAAAAGTTGCCAACAAGGAAGCTGGAAATGTCACAGATCGCTGGATTCTCCACAACCTCAATGAAACCATCGGAAAAGCAACTGCCAACTTTGACAAGTTTGAGTTTGGTGTGGCTGGACACATCCTCTACAACTTCATCTGGGATGAGTTTGCGGACTGGTATGTTGAGTTGACCAAGGAAGTCCTTTATAGTGACAACGAAGAAGAGAAAGTCATCACGCGTTCTGTTCTCCTTTATACTTTGGATAAGATTCTTCGTCTCCTTCACCCGATCATGCCATTCGTGACAGAGGAAATCTTTGGACAAATCTCAGAAGGCTCTATCGTGACAGCTGCATACCCAACTGTTAATCTAGCCTTTGAAGACCTTGCGGCTCACACTGGTGTGGAAAGTCTCAAAGACTTGATCCGTGCCGTTCGTAATGCGCGTGCGGAAGTAAACGTAGCACCAAGTAAGCCAATCACAATCCTTGTTAAGACTAGCGATAGTGACTTGGAAGCCTTCTTTAACAGCAATGTCAACTACATCAAACGTTTCACAAATCCAGAACACTTGGAAATTGCATCAAACATCCCTGCACCTGAACTCGCAATGTCAAGCGTCATCACAGGAGCAGAAATCTACTTGCCACTGGCAGACCTCCTCAATGTCGAAGAAGAACTGACTCGTCTCGACAAGGAACTGGCTAAATGGCAAAAAGAACTAGATATGGTGGGCAAGAAACTCTCTAACGAACGCTTCGTCGCCAATGCTAAACCAGAAGTCGTCCAAAAAGAACGCGACAAACAAGCCGACTACCAAGCCAAATACGACGCGACAGTTGCACGTATTGATGATATGAAGAAGTTGGTGAAGTAGTGTGAAGTGAGATATACTTGGAAGATGATTTACACCTCACACCTGCTTTTTTATGTAGTTTGTGTTAAACTGATAGTACTGCCTCCATGGTGAAAGGAGAATATATATGAAACTAACAATAGAAAATATAGGTAATGTAAAGAATGCAGAAATTGAAATAAATGGAATTTCAGTTATTGCAGGTCAAAATGGCACTGGAAAAAGTACAATAAGTCGTTCTTTATTTTCAATATTTAGTGCCAATTATGATGTTATAAAAAAAATTTCTAACGATCGAACTAAAGCAATTAATGATTTTTTAGAAGACTATCTCTCTGATATCGAAATGAATCGTAAAAATAATTCTGAAATAGGGATTGCTAGAAGAATCGTTCCGAGTTTCCTTTATACAGAATTGACAAAAATCATTTCAAAAAATTTATTGATATTTCTTGATAAAAATTATAGTGAACATAATAATGAATCCCTTAAGAAGAGTATCATTGAATCAATTAATGAATTCAATAAACGAAATTCAAAATACTTTGTATTAAATATTAAGGATTTGGACCTAAATGTTTTATCTGAAAATATAAAAGAAATTCTATCTCAGTCAGACCAATCTATCTTTAACCAAATTTTAACTGCTCATTTAACTGATGAATTTCATAATCAAATAAATAATATATACGACCCATTGACAGGACTAATTTCTTTAAGAATAAAAGATGAACAAATAAATGTTGAAGTTAACAAAAATAGAGCTACTGCAGATAAATTGATAAATTTTAAAACAGATGTAGTATACATAGATGATGCTGCTGCAATAGTTGAAAATTTATTTTCAACTAAATTTTTAAATAAATTTTCAACTAAATTTTTAAATGAATTTTTAAATAAAATTGATTTAAAATTGGATCATAATGCTCATTTAATGGAGCAGCTTAGAGATGAAAGAAACAACACTTACACATTACGAGCTAAGATAACTGACAGATTAAATTTGGTGTTTAATGAAATAAATCATATATTGAAGACTGATATTGTTAATAGTTCAGAAGATGAGGAAGATGAAAAAAAACTTAATATAATCAATTATTCTTCAGGTATGAAAACGTTCTATTTAATTAAATCTCTTTTAGAAAATGGTGTGATTAGAGAAAATGGGACACTCATTTTAGATGAACCAGAAGTCCATTTACATCCAGAATGGCAATTGAAATTTGCTGAAATTATAGTATTACTTCAGAAAGAATTTGGATTACATATCTTAATCAATTCCCATAGTCCTTATTTAGTTGAAGCGATTGATATATTTAGCAAAAAAAATGATACAAATGATTCTGTTAAGTATTATCTTGCTAATAGTTCTATTGAAGATGTTACTGACTCGATTGATAAGATTTATGAGCAAATGTATGTTCCTTTAAATCGCCTTGAGGAGCTAGCGGAGGATTTTGATGGTGAGTAAAATAATTTTCTCTATATTACATGATTTTAATATTAGATTTTCTGAATGTCGTAGCGATATTAAAACCTGCTCATATGATTCTGATTCTAACTATAATTTGGTAAACTCTAAATATACTTGTTATAATTTTGATAAGATTTCAGAAATTATTTTTAAAAAACATAGCTTTGATAAATGGCAATCTGTAGATACAATTCTGCCTCTTCTTCCTGTAGATGCTGATAGTAAATTATATTTAATAGAGTTTAAGAATTCAAAAAATATTCCATATGCTAACGTTAGAGCTAAAATATTATCGAGTTTGTTCCTACTAGAAAATTTTTATGGATTGCAAAAAACTGATTATAAAAAAATAGTGACAGTTACTGTAGTTAAATCACAAAAAGGTAAAAGACATTTAAATGAAATTAGACAACATCAGGCAAAAATAAGTGGTAAGTCACCTTATAAAGTTGAAAATTTTAGGGCTTTAGAAGATTTTTATGGAATTGAATCTTTTAAATATCCCCCTGAAAAATTTATAGAATTTATAGAGAATAATAATTTAGTCAGTTAAAATTAAAATACTAAAATTTTATAGCTTTGATTAAAAACCAGCTCACTACACAACAACCCCTCTAAGTTCGAACCGCTCTGAGAAGTACAACATTGCAGTTTCTTCTCAGGTGTTGGGGGATTTGAACAAACCAACGAGTTCAGAGTGGTGTATCCTATGAGTTTGATAAGTATGCAAGCTAGAATTATTCATTTAATCAAACCATTCATCCAAAAGGCATTACAAATGAGTGCATGGGATGTTGAGTATAACTCTTTTATTACTTCTTCATAGAACTTATTATGAATGTTTTTTATAGTTCACCCCAATTTCACCATTTACCGATGACACAGAAAAACAATTGAAAGGATATTTCTATGCAACCAACTTACAACATTGACAACCCAAACTTGTCTTATGAAGCTAAGCGTGACTTATGGCGGATAGGTTTTGGTCTGCAGAAAGTTGACAATCTAGTGCCATCAGCGTATATGGAATCTTTGGCTGAGAAACAGTCCCGGGGTGAACTGACTTACGAGCAGGTTTATGAGGATGCAACGGCTTATCACCATACTATTGATGCAAGTACGGAAGAGGCAGACTTGGTTTCTCTACGTATTGTAGAACTATTGTCTCGAAGAGGCTTTAGCTTTAGTCCTGCGACCTTACTTGCTATTCATAAGGAGTTGTTTCAAGATATATTTGAACCCTCTATTCCGGTGGGGCAATTTCGTCAGACCAATATCACAAAGAATGAACCTGTTTTGAATGGTGAAAGTGTTGTGTACTCTGATTACTCCATGATTCAAATGACCTTGGATTATGATTTTAATCAGGAAAAACAAGTTGCATATGCGACACTAACTCAGGCGGATGTGGTTAAACAAATCCAGCATTTTATTTCAGGAATCTGGCAGATTCATCCATTTCGCGAAGGAAACACTCGGACAGTAACGGTCTTTTTGATTCAGTATCTTCGTGAGTTTGGTTTTGATATTGATAATACACCATTTCAGCAACATGCCAAGTATTTTCGTGATGCCTTGGTATTAGATAATGCAAAGATTTTACAGCGACGTCCTGAGTTTTTAACAGCTTTTTTTGAAAATCTCTTGCTCGGTGGTCAAAATGATTTGTCTTCAGAAAAAATGTATCTAGATTTAGACCTCGATTTTTCATAATCCTAATACTGAGTAAACATTGAATTTTAGGAAAAAATGAAGCAAATATTCTCACAAGAAAACGTATATCATCAAAGTTTTAGGTCACTTGATAATATGCGTTTTTTGAATTTTATAGACTGCTCGTTTAAACTCTATTTACCTCGTACATTCCGGAGCGAGACGGAATATTAGCCACATACAAAATGAGTACTATTAGGATTTTATTTTCGTGTACAATTTCAGCTATTCTTGTTATAATCAGCCTATAGGAATCAAGGAGGTGATTGTTATGGCTGTTTTTGTGTCTTTGGATGGAATTGTGGTAGAAGTACTTGATGTCTTTTCTTCTTTTAATGGGGATAGTGAGTTTTTCTTGTGTAAACGTCTTAAAGACAAGAGTCAGTTTGTTATGGAACGCTCTCGGTTCGAGGAGATGTTCCAACTTCAAAGTAGTCACTTGACGACGCAAGAAAAATTACAATTGTTTACCTCCGTGTTTGCTGGCCGTTTTGATGTTTATGCTAAGAGTTTTATCAATGATCAAGGGAAAATTCAGTATTTTCCATCCTATGATTATGGTTGGAAGCAGTTGTCACCTGAAAAACGGAGTTTCCAGACATTGACGGATTCCGTTTTGAAATCTCATTTTCGTGGGGAGACAGCTATCGGTATCTTTCCTATGCACTTAGATGATAGCTGTTATTTTTTGGTACTTGATTTGGATGAAGGAGATTGGAAAGAAGCTGGTTTAACCATTCGAAGAATAGCCAGGGAACGCCAGATGGAAGCCCATTTAGAGATTTCTCGTTCGGGTCACGGACTCCATATTTGGTTCTTCTTTGAGGAAGCGATTCCGAGTCGAGAGGCTCGCTTGTTTGGAAAGAAACTGTTAGAACTGGCAATGCAGGAAAGTATGCAACTGTCCTTTGATTCTTTTGATCGCATGTTTCCAAATCAGGATGTTCTTCCTAAAGGTGGATTTGGTAATTTGATTGCCCTTCCTTTTCAAGGAGAAGCTTATCATCAAGGGCGAACGGTCTTTGTGGATGAACAGTTTCAGCCTTATGAAGACCAATGGAGGTATCTACAAGAAATTCAGAGGGTTTCAACTGCTAAAGTGGCACTGTTAATCCAAGAGGAGTTAGGTAAGGAAGAATTGGATAAGGAGTTGAAGGTCGTCTTATCCAATATGATCCAACTTGAAAAATCGTCTGTGACACCCAAGACACTGTTTTTCTTGAAAAATATGGCTTCATTTTCTAATCCCGAATTTTATTTAAAGCAGGCTATGCGACAGCCAACCTATCAAATTCCTGAGCGAATGTATTTATTTGGAGAATCCGATCATTATTTATGGCTGCCAAGAGGTTTGCTGTATCCATTGCAAGATAAATTTAATACTCTTCGAAAATCTCTTCAAACCACGTCAGCTTCGCCTTGCCGTACTCAAGTACTGCCTACGGCTAGCTTCCTAGTTTGCTCTTTGATTTTCATTGAGTATGAGCAGGGATCTGTGGAAGATAGGAGAAAGGTACAAAGGTCTATTAGAGTGGAATTTAAGGGAGAACTCACTTTTGAGCAAGAGTTAGCCCTGTCAGATATGACTTCTAAAGAAAATGGTTTACTTCATGCGGAGACCGGTTTTGGAAAGACCGTTTTAGGTGCTGCTCTTATCTCTGAACGGAAAACAAAAACAATTATCCTAGTTCATAATAGGCAACTCTTAGACCAGTGGCTGGATCGCCTAAAGTGTTTTTTGACTTTCGAAGAGGAAGAAGCTACCCGTTATACGCCATCAGGTCGTGAAAGGGTAATAGGCTATGTCGGGCAGTACGGTGGGACTAAGAAATGGTTGAGTGGACTGGTTGATGTCGTTATGATCCAATCTCTATTTAAGTTGGAAAATAGTCAAAGTCTTTTGGATGAGTATGAGATGATGATTGTGGATGAGTGTCATCATGTCTCTGCCTTGATGTTTGAAAAAGTTGTTGCTCAGTTTAGAGGGAAGTATCTTTACGGTTTGACGGCTACGCCTGAGCGTAAGAATGGTCATGAGCCTATTGTTTTTCAGAGAATTGGTGAGATACTCCATACTGCTGATAAGAGGGAAACGGATTTTAAACGGCAATTGCAATTAAGATTCACTTCTTTTGGTCATTTGGAGATTGAAAAGACCAAAGCAAGTAATTTTATACAGCTTAGTGATTGGATTGCTACTGACTCAGTGAGGAATCAGTTGATTATCAAGGATATTCTAGACCAAGTGGCAGAAGGGCGGAATATCTTGGTTCTAGTCAATCGAATTCAACAGATAGATGTCTTTGAAAAGTTATTGAAAGAGAAAGAGGTTGATGACTGTTATATTATTAGCGGAAAAACCAAAGTCCGAGATAGAACAAGTTTAATGGAGACGTTAGAACAGTTAGATAAAGGGTTTGTTTTATTGTCTACTGGAAAATACATTGGCGAAGGTTTTGACTTGCCTCAGCTAGACACGCTTATATTGGCAGCACCCTTTTCTTGGAAAAATAATTTAATTCAGTATGCAGGTCGGATTCATAGAAACTACAAGGATAAGTCTTTGGTGCGGATTTTCGATTATGTGGATATTCATGTTCCTTATTTAGAAAAGATGTTTCAGAAACGACAAGTAGCTTATCGAAAGATGGATTATCGTGTCATCGAGGGTGAGGAGAAACAATTCGTTTATGTTGATAGTAGATATGAGAAGGTGTTGAGAGAGGACTTGGCAGGGGAAAGACAGGAATGTCTGCTTATTTTACCTTATGTGCACCAGACAAAACTGATGAATTTTCTAAAAGAATTTAGGATTAGTCAAATTGAGATATGTATACCAGAGACGGTTGCAAATAAAGCATGGCTAGACCAGTTGAAGAGCCAGAAAATTAAAGTATCTTTTACTCAATCAAAAATAGTCACGCCTATTCTTTTGGTAAACAAGACCATTGTTTGGTATGGCGCAATGCCATTATTAGGGAAGGTAGATGAAATGACCATATTACGTTTGGAATCAGCTAGTATAGCTTCTGAACTAGTGGCAGGTTTACGATAGAGAAAACTTTTAAAAATTTCTATGTATGATTTTCATTTCTTTAGTGAGGCTGTTGACATTTTCACATTCGAATCACACAAAATAAAAAAATTTCTACAAGTACTTGACAAATAGATTGAAATATCATAAAATAAAAACGGTTACAGAGTTATTAATTATTTAAGCTTCATGTCACCATTAAAAATTGAAATAAAAGGATGTTATCACTAATACAAGTGAGCAGGAACCTATTTAATCACATCAGAAGAAGTTTCTTGATGTTTTTAAGTAGGTTCCTTTTATTTTAAAAGGGAAATTTTATGATCATAAAACGAATACTAAACCACAATGCCGTAATTGCGCAAAGTAAAAAAGATATCGATATTCTTCTTTTTGGAAGGGGAATAGCTTTTGGAAGAAAAATTGGAGATAAAGTAAATCCAATTG
This sequence comes from Streptococcus sp. 3167, assembly GCF_013277175.1. NCBI lineage: Bacteria > Bacillati > Bacillota > Bacilli > Lactobacillales > Streptococcaceae > Streptococcus > Streptococcus sp. 3167. The sequence continues at coordinate 18,259 of NZ_VMML01000040.1, forward strand.
ATATTGAGAAAAGTTTTTTTCTCAAAAATAGAGATAATATGACCCGTTTTACAGAGATGTTTATTAACGTTCCTTTGGAGTTGGTGTACATTACCGAAAAAATAATTAACCTAGGTAAAATAACATTGGGTAATAATTTTGATGAAATTATCTATATTAATTTAACGGATCATATTTCTTCGAGCATAGAACGTTATAAAGAAGGGATTATTATTTCGAATCCCCTACGCTGGGAAATCTCGAAATATTATAAAGAAGAATTTGAGCTTGGGAAAAGGGCTTTACAAATAATAAAAAAAGAGTTAGGTATTGAACTTCCAATTGACGAAGCTGCATTCATAGCGCTACATTTTGTTAATGCTAATTTAGAAAATAATTTTCAAGAGTCGTATAAAATCACTGAAATAATTATGGGAATTGAGAAAATCATTCAAGATTTCTATTGTACTGAGTTTAACCAAGATTCTATTGATTATTATAGATTCATAACTCATATAAAATTATTTGCCCATCGCTTGGTTGAAAATACAACTTATTGTGACGATGATGATGAAGACTTGTTAGCATTAATGAAAAATAAATATCCTAGAGAATATGAATGTGGTGAACAGGTGGCAATGTTTATACAAACTGAGTACAATTATTTGCTGACTTCTAGTGAATTAGTTTATTTGATGGCTCATATTCGTCGTTTAACAAAAAATTTAGATTAATAGAATAGGAGAATACCATGAGTTATAAAGATACAGTACAAAAAATCCTCGATGTAATTGGAGGCGAAAAAAATGTCAATAGAGTTACCCATTGTGTAACACGTTTAAGATTAGAATTAAAAGATGAAAATTTAGTCAATGATGATGATGTGAAGAAGATACCAGGTGTAATAGGTATTATGAAAAAGAATGGGCAATATCAAATTATACTTGGTAATGATGTAGCCAATTATTATAAAGAATTCATTAAACTTGGCAATTTTGAAACAGATTCAGTTGATCAAGGGCACAAAGGGAATATTTTAGAAAGAATCATTGAATATATCGCTGGTTCCATGACTCCAATCATTCCAGCAATGTTAGGGGGAGGTATGCTGAAAGTCTTGGTAATTATTTTACCAATGCTTGGTATATTGCAATCAGATTCTCAGACTATTGCTTTTTTGACATTTTTTGGGGATGCTCCATATTATTTCTTACCGCTGTTATTAGCTTATTCTGCATCACAAAAATTAAAAGTAACATCTACATTAGCTATGTCTGTAGCAGGTGTACTTCTCCATCCAAATTTTGTTCAAATGGTGCAATCAGGGAATCCTCTTAGTTTATTTGGTGTACCTGTGACACCAGCTAGTTATGGTTCGTCAGTCGTTCCAATTCTTATTATGGTTTGGTTGATGAAATATATTGAAAAAATGATTGCTAAATTAACACCAGCTGTTACTAAGAGTTTTTTGCAACCTACGCTAGTATTATTAGTATCAAGCTGTATTGCCTTAGTTGTAGTCGGACCTATTGGAGTAATTGTTGGTGAAGGATTATCAAATCTAGTTGGGCAAATGTATGGTGTAGCTGGATGGCTTACATTAGCTATTCTTGGCGCTATTATGCCATTTATTGTTATGACTGGAATGCATTGGGCTTTTGCACCTATTTTTTTGGCGGCATCTATTGCTACTCCAGACGTATTAATTCTTCCAGCAATGTTAGGGTCAAACTTAGCTCAAGGGGCTGCTTCGATGGCTGTTGCATTAAAGAGTAAAAATAATAATACAAAACAAATTGCTTTTGCAGCAGGTTTCTCAGCCTTACTTGCAGGGATTACCGAACCTGCATTATATGGTGTGACTTTAAAATATAAAAAACCGCTTTATGCAGCTATGATTGGTGGTGGATTAGCGGGATTATTTGCAGGTCTTACTAGTGTTAAAGCATATCTATTTGCTGTCCCAGCTTTGATAGCGTTGCCTCAATTTATTTATTCTGATGTGCCATCAAATATTGTAAATGCTTTAATTGTGGCAGTCATTTCGGTTGTTATTACCTTTGTATTAGCTTATATATTTGGAATCGATGAAGAAGGGAGTTCTAGCAATTTAGAAGTTGAAGTTGGAGTTTCAAATAAAAAAATGATATTTTCTCCTATATCAGGAGAAATCATTCCGTTAAGCGATGTCCAGGATAAAACATTTTCAGATAAACTAATTGGAGACGGAGTAGCGATTATCCCAAGTGAGGGTAAGGTTTATGCACCATTTGATGGGAAAATTACAAATATTTTTCCGACTAAGCACGCAATTGGATTGAAGAGTGATGAGGGTGTTGAGTTACTAATTCATATTGGATTAGATACTGTTGAGCTAAAAGGTCAAGGTTTTATTAGTCATGTAGAAGAAGGAGACAGAGTTTTCAAAAATCAGTTGATTTTTGAAATGGACTTAAATTTAATCAAGAGTAAAGGCTACGAAACAGTTACACCAGTAATTGTAACGAATACCAACGATTTTCTAGATGTATTAGTATTACCTAATAATCAGACAATCGAGCATTCTAAGGAATTACTGGTAATATTATAATGGAGGAAAGTTATGACCATTTTTCCAGATGATTTTCTTTGGGGTGGAGCTGTTGCAGCTAATCAAGTAGAGGGAGCATATAATGAAGATGGTAAGGGATTATCAGTTCAGGATGTGTTACCCAAAGGTGGATTAGGAGAAGCAACAGAAAATCCTACAGAAGATAACTTAAAATTATTAGGTATTGATTTTTATCATAAATATAAGGAAGATATATCCTTGTTTTCTGAAATGGGCTTTAATGTTTTTCGCACTTCTATTGCATGGAGTAGAATTTTTCCAAAAGGAGATGAGGAAGAACCTAACGAAGCTGGTTTGAAATATTATGATGAATTGTTTGATGAACTACATGCTCACGAGATAGAACCACTTGTAACTCTTTCACACTATGAGACTCCATTATATTTAGCAAGAAAATATCATGGATGGATTGATAGGAGAATGATTCATTTTTATGAAAAATTTGCTCGAACAGTTTTAGAAAGGTATAAAGATAAAGTTAAATATTGGCTTACATTTAACGAAGTAAACTCTGTTTTGGAATTACCGTTTACTAGTGGAGGAATAGATATACCTAAGGAGAATCTTTCGAAACAAGAATTATATCAAGCTATACATCATGAGTTAGTCGCTTCGAGTTTGGTTACAAAAATTGCTCGAGAGATTCATTCAGAGTTTAAGGTGGGATGTATGGTATTAGCTATGCCAGCTTATCCAATGACTCCAAATCCAAAAGATGTATGGGCGACTCATGAGTATGAGAATCTAAATTATCTATTTTCAGATGTGCATGTTAGAGGTTATTATCCGAATTATGCAAAAAGATATTTTAAGGAACATGACATTAACATAGAGTTTGCAGCTGAAGATGCAGAGTTATTAAAAAATTATACCGTAGATTTTTTATCCTTTAGCTATTACATGAGTGTGACTCAATCTGCTCTTCCAACACAGTATAATTCAGGACAAGGGAATATTATTGGTGGTTTAGTAAATCCTTATTTAGAGTCTTCTGAGTGGGGATGGCAAATTGATCCAATTGGACTACGTATAATTTTAAATAGATATTATGACCGTTATCAAATCCCATTATTTATAGTAGAAAACGGATTAGGTGCTAAAGATCAACTAATAAAAGATGAATTTAATAACTTAACAGTCCAAGATGATTATAGAATTCAGTATATGAAAGAACATTTATTGCAAGTAGCTGAAGCTCTACAAGATGGTGTGGAAATTATGGGCTATACGTCTTGGGGATGTATTGACTGCGTTTCTATGTCCACTGCACAGCTTTCTAAGAGGTACGGTCTCATTTATGTTGATCGAAACGATGATGGAAGTGGTACATTCAATCGATATAAGAAAATGTCCTTTACTTGGTATAAAGGAGTGATTGAATCAAATGGAGAATCCTTATTCAAATAGTTTGTTTATTGATGATTAGATATTATCACGGTTAAGGCAGCATCTCATTAAATATGAAATAAAGAGGTTTGGAAGACATCAAATTCTAAACCTCTTTATTTTATAGGGGGATTAATTAATTTAATTTTGTTACAGAGAGCCGATTATAAATAGTTAACTTAGGATAGATTGGTTATATATAGTAGACTGAATCTAAAATAGTACGAAACAATTGCTAAAACGTTTATAGAAATTAATTTTACTTTCCCAATCGATTTGTTTTCATCTTATTTCAATCCGCTATAAAGTTAGATAAGAATAAGCTAACAAGCAGAAGTAAGATAGGTCTTGCAAGAATGGTAAAAATCTGATAAACTAAGTAGTAATTGAATAGGAATCTGAAAGACTAGTAGCCCAAGGGAAGTATATCAGGGAGGAGAGCCGTGACTGCAAGCTCTCTATATGAAAGCTGGGTGAATTCACTTGCGCATGGATTTAGAAATGAAGGTCTGACTTGTCAGATGAAAACGGATGGTACCGCGTGTCAACGCTCCGAGTGGAGTTTTTGGCATGTGGTTTTCTTTTTATCTACGAGCGACTGATGGAGGAATTATGTCAACTATTGAAGAACAATTAAAAGCGCTTCGTGAAGAAACGCTGGCTAGCTTGAAGCAGATTACTGCTGAAAATGAAAAAGAGATGCAAGATTTGCGTGTCTCTGTCCTTGGTAAAAAGGGTTCGCTCACTGAAATCCTCAAAGGGATGAAAGATGTTTCTGCTGAGATGCGTCCAATCATTGGGAAACACGTCAATGAAGCTCGTGATGTCTTGACAGCAGCTTTTGAAGAAACTGCTAAGCTCTTGGAAGAAAAGAAAGTTGCAGCTCAATTAGCAAGCGAGAGTATCGATGTGACCCTTCCAGGTCATCCAGTTGCGACTGGTCACCGTCACGTTTTGACACAAACTAGTGAAGAAATCGAAGATATCTTCATTGGGATGGGTTACCAAGTCGTGGATGGTTTTGAAGTGGAGCAAGACTACTATAACTTTGAACGTATGAACCTTCCCAAAGACCACCCAGCCCGTGATATGCAGGACACATTCTATATCACAGAAGAAATCTTACTCCGTACTCACACGTCTCCAGTTCAAGCGCGTGCTATGGATGCCCATGATTTCTCTAAAGGTCCTTTGAAAATGATCTCACCAGGGCGTGTGTTCCGTCGCGATACGGACGATGCGACCCACAGTCACCAATTCCACCAAATCGAAGGCTTGGTAGTTGGGAAAAATATCTCTATGGCTGACCTTCAAGGAACCCTTCAGTTGATTGTGCAAAAAATGTTCGGTGAAGAGCGTCAAATCCGTCTGCGTCCATCTTACTTCCCATTCACAGAGCCATCTGTTGAGGTGGATGTTTCTTGCTTCAAGTGTGGTGGAGAAGGCTGTAACGTATGTAAGAAAACAGGTTGGATCGAAATTATGGGGGCCGGTATGGTTCACCCACGTGTCCTTGAAATGAGTGGTATCGATGCGACTGTTTACTCTGGATTTGCCTTTGGTCTTGGACAAGAGCGTGTAGCCATGCTCCGTTACGGAATCAACGATATCCGTGGATTCTACCAAGGAGATGTCCGCTTCTCAGAGCAGTTTAAATAATGATTAGAAAAGTAGAAATGGTAGATGTTGAGGTGTTGGCTAAAATTGCCAAACAAACCTTTCGTGAAACATTTGCTCATGATAATACGGAAGAGCAGTTACAGGAATACTTTGAAGAGGCTTATAGTCTGAGAGTTTTATCAACTGAGTTGGAAAATCCTGACTCCGAAACCTATTTCATTATGCATGAAGAGGAGATAGCTGGTTTTCTCAAAGTCAACTGGGGAAGTGCTCAAACTGAGAGAGAATTAGAGGACGCTTTTGAAATTCAACGCCTCTATGTGCTACAAAAATTCCAAGGATTTGGATTCGGTAAGCAACTGTTTGAATTTGCTCTTGAACTTGCTACAAAAAATAGTTTTTCTTGGGCTTGGTTAGGTGTTTGGGAGCATAATACAAAAGCTCAAGCGTTTTATAATCGATATGGTTTTGAAAAATTTAGCCAACATCATTTTATGGTTGGTCAAAAAGTAGATACGGATTGGTTACTGCGAAAGAAATTAAGGTAAGAAGAGGATTCTTCTATTGAAATGATAGGAAAGGAAAAGAACCAGTGTGGCAATGGTCATTCTGGAGAACTAAATTATGCTTGTATCTTATAAATGGTTAAAAGAATTGGTGGACATTGATGTGCCATCACAGGAGTTGGCTGAAAAAATGTCAACCACAGGGATCGAGGTAGAAGGTGTCGAATCACCGGCTGCTGGTCTCTCAAAAATTGTCGTCGGTGAGGTCTTGTCCTGCGAAGATGTGCCAGAAACTCACCTTCATGTTTGTCAGGTTAACGTTGGCGAAGAAGAAGCCCGTCAAATCGTCTGTGGTGCCCCAAATGTGCGTGCTGGTATCAAGGTTATGGTGGCTCTTCCAGGAGCTCGCATCGCTGACAACTACAAAATCAAAAAAGGAAAAATCCGTGGTTTAGAGTCACTTGGAATGATCTGTTCGTTTGGCGAATTGGGAATTTCTGACTCAGTTGTGCCTAAGGAATTCGCAGATGGCATCCAAATTTTGCCAGAAAATGCCGTTCCAGGTGAGGAAGTCTTCTCATACCTAGACTTGGATGATGAAATCATCGAACTGTCTATCACACCAAACCGTGCAGATGCCCTTTCTATGCGTGGAGTGGCTCACGAAGTGGCAGCTATCTATGACAAGGCAGTCAACTTTAAAGAATTTACTCTTTCAGAAACTGACCAAGCTGCAGCAGATGTTCTTTCTGTGGGCATTGATACAGACAAGGCGCCTTACTATGCAGCTCGTATCTTGGATAATGTGACGATTGCACCAAGTCCACAATGGTTGCAAAACCTTCTCATGAACGAAGGAATCCGTCCTATTAACAACGTAGTGGACGTGACAAACTACATCCTGCTCTACTTTGGTCAACCAATGCACGCCTTTGACTTGGATACCTTTGAAGGGACTGACATCCGTGTGCGTGAAGCGCGTGCTGGTGAAAAATTAGTGACTTTAGATGGTGAAGAACGTGACTTAGAGGTGAATGACTTAGTTATCACTGTCGCAGACAAACCAGTAGCCCTTGCAGGTGTTATGGGTGGTCAAGCAACAGAAATCTCTGAAAAGTCTAGTCGTGTCGTCCTTGAAGTTGCTGTTTTCAATGGCAAATCTATCCGCAAGACAAGTGGTCGCCTGAACCTTCGTTCAGAATCGTCTTCTCGATTTGAAAAAGGCATCAATGTGGCAACAGTTAATGAAGCCCTTGATGCGGCAGCTAGCCTGATTGCGGAACTTGCAGGTGCGACTGTGCGTAAAGGTATTGTTTCAGCTGGGGAACTTGACACATCAGACGTAGAAGTTTCTTCAACTCTTGCTGATGTTAACCGTGTCCTCGGAACTGATCTTTCTTATGCTGATGTAGAAGACGTCTTCCGTCGTCTTGGCTTTGGTCTTTCTGGAAATGCAGACAGCTTTACAGTCAGCGTCCCACGTCGTCGCTGGGATATCACTATCGAGGCAGACCTCTTTGAAGAAATCGCTCGTATCTATGGCTATGATCGCTTGCCAACCAGCCTTCCAAAAGACGATGGTACAGCAGGTGAATTGACAGCCACACAGAAACTCCGCCGTCAAGTTCGTACCATTGCTGAAGGAGCAGGTTTGACAGAAATCATCACCTACGCTCTGACTACTCCTGAAAAAGCAGTTGAGTTTACGGCTCAACCAAGTAACCTTACTGAACTCATGTGGCCAATGACAGTGGACCGTTCAGTCCTCCGCCAAAATATGATCTCAGGTATCCTAGATACAGTTGCCTACAATGTGGCTCGTAAGAACAAAAATTTGGCCCTTTACGAGATTGGAAAAGTCTTTGAACAAACAGGTAATCCAAAAGAAGAACTTCCAAATGAAATCAACAGTTTTGCCTTTGCCTTGACAGGCTTGGTTGCTGAAAAAGATTTCCAAACAGCAGCAGTTCCAGTTGATTTCTTCTATGCTAAAGGAATCCTAGAGGCGCTCTTTACTCGCTTGGGACTTGCAGTGACTTATACAGCAACAGCTGAAATTGCTAGCCTTCATCCAGGTCGAACAGCCGTGATTTCACTCGGTGACCAAGTTCTTGGTTTCCTTGGTCAAGTGCATCCAGTCACTGCTAAGGCTTATGATATTCCAGAAACGTATGTAGCTGAGCTTAACCTTTCAGCTATCGAAGCTGCGCTTCAGCTAGCGACTCCATTTGTAGAAATCACCAAATTCCCGGCAGTCAGCCGTGACGTTGCCCTTCTCCTCAAGGCAGAAGTGACTCATCAAGAAGTTGTAGATGCTATCCAAGCTGCCGGCGTGAAACGTTTGACAGATATCAAACTCTTTGACGTCTTCTCAGGTGAGAAATTGGGACTTGGTATGAAGTCCATGGCTTATAGCTTGACCTTCCAAAATCCAGAAGACAGCTTAACGGACGAAGAAGTCGCACGATATATGGAAAAAATCCAAGCGTCTCTCGAAGAAAAAATCAATGCAGAAGTGCGTTAAACGATAGTATGATACAAATTCCCCCTCTAGTTTATGAACACTAGAGGGGTGATTTTATATAATACTCAATGAAAATCAAAAAGCAAACTAGGAAGCTAGNNACGAAGTCAGTAACCATATGTCTAAGGTAAGGCGATGCTGATGTGGTTTGAAGAGATTGTCGAAGAGTATAAAATAATTAAAATGTGATTTCTGTAAAAATACATCTATGATCAGAGTTTTGAAAACTTACAATGTCTAAATCTTTAACATAGTAGTGGTTTTTAGGCAATAAAATATGATCTATTGTTGCATTAAAAAGTTTTGGACTTTGGCTATTCCAAGTTCCTCTTTCAAAAGGTGGTAGTGCATTTAATGCGTCCCTATGAGAGCTTATTTTTGCAAGTGCTCCATGACGCATAGTTGCATTAAAATCACCTGCAATAATAGCCTTTGGATATTTTGAAGCCAATTGATTATGAATGATGTTTAAGTCTTGCTTCCAGATTTCCATTAAACCTGGCAGAGGAGGAGCAGTATGCAAAGCAATGATATCTGGTATATTTTGTTTTCTCGAATGTAATACAATTGTCCCGAACCGTGTTGTATGGAAAGTTTTAGCTTCTGTATAGAAACCATAACTTTTCTTGACAATCACAGTCACAGGAGCTATTCCACTGTCAGTAGGTGGAGAAGTAAAAATATCATAGTTGGCTATAGAAAGTCCAACTTGATGAAACAATAGTTTGATTCTCTGGTTTTCTTGCTCACCTCTGATATTGGTAGCTAGTTCAGGGAATATAGCCATATCGGCATCAAAATGGCTAAAAATTCGCTCAATATGTTGTGCTTCTATTTGATTAGCGACGTTCCAAGTTACTAATTTTAAGGTTTTAGTCTTATTTGATACGGAAGAAAGGGTTTTATCTGTTCCGAATAATAGTAATATGAACGATAGTAAGAGAAAGATGCTAGAATAAAACCGTATTTGTTTATTTTTCTTGTAAAAAGATAGGGAAAAAAATACGAAACTTAAAATAGAAACCATAGTTGCAGTAGCTAAGGGGAAGGCATAAATCTGTGCCAAGATAGGTCTGGTAGATAGCAAAATATTAAGATTAGAAGATGGAAAAAAAGAATAAGCTATGATAGGGATAGCAAAGAGAATGACAGAAAAGGCAGAGAGAAATATTTTAATCATTGTATGAGTACCTCGATTTGCAATGGTTGCTCGGAGCTAATGTGACTTTGTGACTTTACTTGATTGATACTCTTTTTCTTGTCTTCCTTATAGATTAAGTACAACCCAAGTAAAAAAAAGTCCAATTTAAGATTGAAATGATTAAAAGTCACGGAGATGCAAGACAATTATACTACAAAAGGCAAACATTTGACAATCGATAGTCGTCGCTTAATCGAACGATGGAAAAAGGGTAACTTCTCAAAGTAACTTCCACTTGGCTAGCCGAAGTGGAAATTAGTCTAAAACGGATTTTTATGGTGGAATTAAGTGTGAGACGTTTGAGTTAGAAATGAGGTCTACTATGACAAAACATAAACACCTTACCCTTTCAGACCGTAATGATATCCAATTAGGCTTAGAGCGCGGTGAAACCTTCAAAGCTATTGGACAACTTATTCTAAAAGACCCGACTACTGTTTCTAAAGAAGTCAAACGAAATAAACAAATTAGAGACTCTACCTCTAACAACCTTCCTTGCCCTCTACTCGACAAAGCTCCCTTTGTCTGTAACGGCTGCCCTAAAAGAAGACAAAACTGTGGCTATCAGAAAATCTTCTACCTCGCTAAGCAAGCTCAAAAACAGTACGAACAAACTCTTGTTGAAGCTCGTGAAGGAACTCCTCTCAATTCCAAGACCTTCTGGGAAATGGACAAAGTCATTTCTGATGGGGTTAAAAAGGGACAACACATCTATCATATCCTCAAAACTCATAACCTTGATGTCAGCTCCTCAACTGTCTATCGACACATCCGAAAAGGATACCTATCTATCGCTCCTATTGACCTAGCCAGAGCCGTTAATTTCAAAGAAAGACGGAAAAATAAGCTACCTTCCATCCCTAAAGAAGCTAAAAAAGGCCGTTCCTATGAGGATTTCCAAAACTATTTAGCCCTTAATCAACTAGACTCTTGGCTAGAAATGGATACAGTTCTGGGGAGGATGGGAGGGAAAGTCTTACTCACCTTCAACCTGTCTTTCTGTAACTTTATCTTCGCTAGACTTCTGGATAATAAAACTGCCCTTGAGGTTACCAAACACCTCTATGATATCAAGAACACTCTTCACCAAGCTGACAAAGATTTCTTCCAACTCTTCCCTGTCATTCTTACCGATAATGGTGGAGAGTTTGCAAGGGTTGATGACATCGAAATGGATGTGCGAGGAGAGAGTAAACTCTTCTTTTGTGACCCTAATCGCTCTGACCAGAAAGGGAGAATTGAGAAAAATCACACGCTGATTCGAGACATTCTACCTAAGGGAACTTCTTTTGACAATTTAACTCAAGAGGACATCAATCTCGTTTGTTCGCATGTCAACAGTGTCAAACGCGCTGCTTTGAATGGAAAGTCAGCCTATGAACTCTTTGCATTTACCTATGGAGAAGAGATTCCTAAGCTTCTAGGCATTTCTAAAATATCTGCAGAAGACGTCTGTCAGTCTTCTAAATTACTCCAACATACGTTCTAAAAACTAATCTTCAACCCCATTCAAACGTCTCACACTAACTTCCACCATAGTGGAACTTAATCTGAAACGCTTTCAGATGAGGGGATTTTGTGCGCTCTTTTTTTCTATTTCTTTCAGCTATAAAAGCAATGAAATCAAGCATTAGTAAAACCAGTGGAACTTACCCTGACACGGATTTCCACTGGTTTTTAGGATTTTTATCAGACTAACTTCCACTTGGATTAGCAGTGGAACTTAGTTTGGGAATTTACCCGATGGAAAAAAGAAGGGAAATCAAATAGAGAAATCGCCTCTTTACTTGGAAAAGCTCCTCAAACTATCCATACTGAAATCAAGCGTGGGACAGTCCGACAATGTCTTGGAAAAGGACGCTTTAAAGAGGTTTATTCTGCCGACTATGCTCAACAGTCTTATGAAAATAATCGCAAGCGCTCGGTCAAGAAATCAAGATTGAACAAGGAGCTGAAGGAAAAGATTCTCCACTATCATAACCAAAAATTTTCGCCTGAAATGATGGTCAAGGCTAAGGGCGTTAACGTGGGAATTTCTACCATCTACTACTGGATCCATCATGTAAAATTGGGGTTAAGCAAACAGGAACTGCTTTACCCTAGAAAAGGAAAAGCGCTTAAGAAACAAGCTGGCACCAATTTTAAACCCGCTGGTCAATCTATCGAATTATAATTCGCTCATTTTTTCAAAAAATACATAGACGTAAAAGAAAGAGGGTTAAGAGATGAAGAAGAGTGCTATTGGGAGTAATTGGAAGGATGTCCGGTCTCAACTCTTTACCAAGGAGGAAATCCTTGAAAGTGATATGCGAGTGGCTATCATGAGTGAGCTGATTGAAGCCAGGCATGAGCAAGGAATCAGTCAGAAAAAGCTAGAAGAAGTCAGTGGAATAAGCCAGCCTGTCATAGCTAGGATGGAAACAGGCAAGACTAGTCCTCAGTTGGACACAGTCTTAAAAGTCCTAGCCAGTTTAGGAAAGACACTAGTAGTCGTCCCACTCGAACAGGAAAAGAGTTGATTAGAGTAGACTCATACTCAATGAAAATCAAAGAGCAAACTAGGAAACTAGCCGTAGGCTGTACTTGAGTACGGCAAGGCGACGTTGACGCGGTTTGAAGAGATTTTCGAAGAGTATTATAGTCTTTTCTAATAACAAGCCATAGTCACTTATAAGAATTACTAATAAAGCGTTTGAAGAGCATAACTGAAATAAAGCTATAAAACACGCTATACAAAGGATTTGAGGCATTTGTCTCAGGTCTTTTTCTTTTGTTTAAAACAGATATATAGTTTCAAACTATATCAAAGCCTAATTTTTTACAATTATACAGATGATTTCTTTTCTGTTAAGATAGTTTCAACAACAAATTTTGGAGGACACATCATGTCAACTACAATCATCGGTTTCCCTCGTTTGGGTGAATTCCGCGAATTAAAATTTACAACTGAAAAATACTTTAGAAAAGAAATCTCAGAGGAAGAACTTTTAGCAGCAGCAAAAGACTTGCGTGCTAAACACTGGAACATTGTCAAAGAAAAAGGCATCACTGAAATCCCATCAAATGACTTTTCTCACTATGACAACTTCCTAGATGCAGCTTTCCTTTTCAACGTAGTACCTGCATCCGTTCAAAACTTGGACTTGTCTGACCTTGAGCGCTACTTCGCTTTGGGACGTGGTTACCAAGGAGAAAAAGGGGACGTTCGCGCCCTCCCAATGAAGAAATGGTTTAACACTAACTACCACTACATCGTTCCTAAATTTGAAAAAGACACTCAAGTCAAACTTGCAGGTCACAAGATTTTTGATGAGTTTCAAGAAGCCAAAGAACTTGGATTGAACACTCGTCCTGTTCTTGTAGGTCCCTTCACTTTCCTTCAATTGTCAGACTTTGAAGAAGGTGTGAAAGCAGAAGACTTCGTAGACAGCTTAGTTGCTGCTTACCAAGAAGTTTTTGCAAAATTGGCTGAACTTGGTGCGACTCGCATCCAATTGGATGAAGCGGCTCTTGTAAAAGACTTGACAGCTGAAGAAAAAGCTCTCTTCTTGAACCTTTACAACAAACTTTTGGCTGACAAAAAAGGTCTTGAAGTATTGCTTCAAACTTACTTCGGAGATGTTCGTGACGTTTACGCTGACCTTGTGAACTTGCCAGTAGATGCTATCGGTCTTGATTTCGTTGAAGGTAAGAAAACTCTTGAATTGGTTAAAGGTGGCTTCCCAGCTGACAAGACTCTTTATGCAGGTATTGTCAATGGTAAAAACATCTGGCGTAACAACTACGAAAAGAGCTTGGCTGTTCTTGAGCAAATCCCAGCTGAAAACATTGTGTTGACAAGCTCATGCTCGCTTCTTCATGTGCCATTTACAACTGCTAATGAAGAATTTGAACCAGCAATCTTGAACCACTTTGCCTTTGCGGTTGAAAAATTAGATGAGATCCGTGATTTGGATGCTATCCGCAATGGTCAAGGTGAAGAAGCACTTGCAGCTAACAAAGAACTCTTTGCGACTGAACGTGTGGGTGAAAATGCTGAACTCCGTGCGCGCATCGCTGGTTTGACAGACGCAGACTACACTCGTTTGCCAGCATTTGCAGAACGTGAAGCTATCCAAGAAGAAGCTTTCAAACTTCCAGCTCTTCCAACAACAACTATCGGTTCATTCCCTCAAACTAAAGAAGTTCGTGCTAAACGTTTGGCTTACCGTAAAGGTGAATTGTCTCAAGAAGAGTACGATGCTTTCCTTGCTGAAACGATCGATGAATGGATCAAATGGCAAGAAGATATTGACTTTGATGTCCTTGTTCACGGTGAATTTGAGCGTAATGACATGGTTGAGTACTTCGGTCAAAACTTGTCAGGTTACCTCTTCTCTAAAAATGGTTGGGTACAATCATACGGTATGCGTGGGGTGAAACCACCAATCATCTGGGGTGATGTCACTCGTCTTAACCCTATCACTGTTAAATGGTCTAGCTATGCACAAAGCCGTACAAACAAACCTGTTAAAGGTATGTTGACTGGACCTGTTACCATCCTCAACTGGTCATTCCCACGTGAAGACATCTCTATCAAGGATTCTACTCTTCAAATCGCTCTTGCTATCAAGGATGAAGTTCTTGACCTTGAAGCTGCTGGCGTGAAGATCATCCAAATCGACGAGGCTGCTCTTCGTGAGAAATTGCCACTCCGTCGTAGCGACTGGTACGAAGACTACCTTGACTGGGCAATTCCTGCCTTCCGCTTGGTACACTCAACAGTAGCGTCAGATACACAAATCCACACTCACATGTGTTACTCAGAATTTACAGATATCATCCCAGCTATCGACAACATGGATGCAGACGTTATCTCATTTGAAGCTAGCCGTTCAAACCTTGAAATCTTGGACGAACTCAAAGCGAAAAACTTCCAAACAGAAGTGGGACCTGGGGTTTACGATATCCACTCACCTCGTGTGCCAAATGAAGGCGAAATCGACAATACAATCGAAGCTATCCTTGCTAAAGTGCCAAGCAAGAAAGTTTGGATCAACCCAGACTGTGGTTTGAAAACACGTGGTATTCCAGAAACAAAAGAAAGCTTGATCCGCCTTGTTGAAGCAGCGAAAGCTGCGCGTGAGAAATTGTAAGATTAGATTTCTCTCCATACAATGGTTGTTCAAAAAGAAATCAACTAGAAAAGGTTATTACATATGTCACGCCAAACACCGTCACTCTCATTTGAAGTGTTCCCTCCCAACCCAGCCGTGGGTAATGATAACATTATTTCTGCTCTTCAAGATATGCAGGAGTTGGCTCCCCACTTTATCAGTGTAACTGCCAGCAATAATAAATTTAATATCAAGGAAACGACGGTCCGTTTGGCTGACTTTATCCAAAATGATTTGGCGATTCCGACTATTGCTCACTTGCCAGCTATCTATTTGAACAAGGACAAGGTTGCTGAAACCATTGCAGACTTGGACAAGGTTGGGGTGCAGAAAATCTTGGCTCTTCGTGGGGATATTATTCCAGATGTGGAACCACAAAAGGATTTTCGCTACGCAACGGACTTGATTGAGTTCATCAAGGAACAAGCCCCTCACTTTGATATTGTTGGCGCTTGCTATCCAGAAGGCCATCCAGATTCACCAAATCAGATTTCAGATATTCAAAATCTTAAGAAGAAAGTAGATGCAGGTTGTTCGAGCCTCGTAACTCAGCTTTTCTTTGACAATGAGCGTTTCTATGATTTTCAAGACAAGTGCATCTTGGCTGGGATTGATGTTCCCATTCATGCAGGAATTATGCCAATTCTGAATCGAAATCAGGCTCTCCGCCTCTTGAAGACTTGTGAGAATATCCATCTTCCACGCAAATTTAAAGCCATCTTAGACAAGTATGAGCATGACCCTGAGTCGCTCAGAGCAGCAGGACTTGCCTATGCGGTGGACCAAATCGTGGACTTGGTAACTCAGGATGTTGCAGGTGTGCATCTCTACACTATGAACAATGCTGAAACAGCAAAATACATCCATCAAGCAACCCATGCCTTGTTTAATCATCAGTCTCTAGGATAATAAAAAGAAAACCATTCTTCTCAAGTGAGGGGAATGGTTCCTTTTTAATGGTAAAGACCGCACTTTTTTAAGAAAAATATGATAAAATAGACTCTGTACGTACTTGATACAAAGATGAGGGTATTTGGGTTTCAAAGGCTTTGTCAATTCTCAATTTTATGACAGAAATTTTTTCATAATTTGTTCTTTTCAGTATTTAGTTTGAGCGACACGAACGAGTCAAATCGATATCATTTGACGAGAGAGTTAGTAAAGCATTTAGCTAATCGCCTGATAGCGATTAGCGTGAAAGGATTAGATGCTTTAGCATCAAACCTTTCTAATGATTTGTATCTTGAGTAATTGAACACGGGCTAAATCCCTAGTGAAAAAGATAGATTTCCTGGTGCGCATCGCACACTGCGTCAATCTCCTATTTTCATACGGGATTCTTCACGCCCTTAGTATCTTGATCTTTGTAGGCAAGGCGTATAATTTCATCAATCCAAAGGGGATTAAAATGACAAAACAAGTGTTTCAAACGACTTTTGCGGGTCGTGAGTTAATTGTAGAGACTGGTCAGGTTGCTAAGCAAGCAAATGGCTCTGTTGTTGTACGTTACGGTGAGTCAACTGTCTTGACTGCTGCCGTTATGTCTAAGAAAATGGCAACTGGGGATTTCTTCCCACTCCAAGTCAACTACGAAGAAAAAATGTATGCGGCTGGGAAGTTTCCTGGTGGCTTTATGAAACGTGAAGGACGTCCTTCAACAGATGCGACCTTGACAGCGCGTTTGATTGACCGTCCAATCCGTCCAATGTTTGCGGAAGGTTTCCGTAATGAAGTCCAAGTCATCAATACAGTGCTCTCTTATGATGAAAATGCATCTGCACCAATGGCAGCTATGTTTGGTTCATCCTTGGCACTCTCTATTTCAGATATTCCATTTGACGGACCAATCGCTGGGGTACAAGTGGGCTATGTAGATGGCCAAATCATCATCAACCCAAGTCAAGAACAAGCAGAGCAATCGCTCCTTGAATTGACAGTAGCAGGTACCAAGCACGCCATCAACATGGTAGAGTCTGGTGCCAAAGAATTGTCAGAAGAAATCATGTTGGAAGCCCTTCTTAAAGGGCATGAAGCTGTTAAAGAATTGATTGCCTTCCAAGAAGAAATCGTTGCTGCTGTCGGTAAGGAAAAAGCAGAAGTGGAATTGCTTCATGTGGACGCTGAATTGCAGGCTGAAATTATCGCAGCCTACAACAGTGATCTCCAAAAAGCGGTTCAAGTAGAAGAAAAATTGGCTCGTGAAGCTGCGACTCAAGTAGTGAAAGACCAAGTGACTGCCGTTTACGAAGAAAAATATGCGGACCACGAAGAATTTGACCGTATTATGCGTGATGTGGCTGAAATCTTGGAACAAATGGAACACGCTGAAGTGCGCCGTTTGATCACAGAAGACAAGGTTCGTCCTGACGGTCGTAAGGTCGATGAAATTCGTCCTTTGGATGCGGTTGTTGACTTCCTTCCTCGTGTACACGGTTCTGGTCTCTTCACTCGTGGGCAAACTCAGGCTCTTTCAGTCTTGACCTTGGCTCCGATGGGAGAAACTCAAATCATTGATGGTTTGGATCCAGAGTACAAGAAACGCTTTATGCACCACTATAACTTCCCTCAATATTCTGTAGGGGAAACAGGTCGTTACGGTGCGCCAGGTCGTCGTGAAATCGGTCACGGTGCCCTTGGTGAGCGTGCTCTTGCTCAAGTCTTGCCAAGCTTGGAAGAATTCCCATACGCTATCCGTCTAGTAGCAGAAGTTTTGGAATCAAACGGTTCTTCATCTCAAGCTTCTATCTGTGCGGGAACTCTTGCCCTTATGGCTGGTGGTGTGCCAATCAAGGCGCCAGTAGCTGGTATTGCTATGGGACTTATCTCAGATGGAAATAACTACACAGTATTGACAGATATCCAAGGTTTGGAAGATCACTTTGGAGATATGGACTTCAAGGTTGCAGGTACTCGTGATGGGATTACAGCCCTTCAAATGGATATCAAGATTCAAGGGATTACTGCAGAAATCTTGACGGAGGCTCTTGCTCAAGCCAAGAAAGCGCGTTTTGAAATCCTTGATGTCATTGAAGCAACCATTCCAGAAGTTCGTCCAGAATTGGCTCCAACTGCTCCGAAAATTGATACGATCAAGATTGATGTGGACAAGATTAAGATTGTCATCGGTAAGGGTGGAGAAACCATCGACAAGATTATCGCTGAAACAGGTGTTAAGATTGATATAGACGAAGAAGGAAATGTGTCTATCTACTCTAGTGACCAAGATGCTATTAACCGTGCCAAAGAAATTATTGCTGGTTTGGTTCGTGAAGCCAAAGTGGATGAAGTTTACCGTGCTAAAGTCGTTCGTATCGAGAAATTTGGTGCCTTTGTTAACCTCTTTGATAAGACAGATGCCCTTGTTCATATCTCTGAGATGGCTTGGACTCGTACCAATCGTGTAGAGGATTTGGTAGAAATCGGGGATGAAGTTGATGTTAAGGTTATCAAAATTGATGAAAAAGGCCGTATCGATGCCTCTATGAAGGCTCTTCTACCTCGTCCGCCAAAACCTGAGCATGATGAAAAAGGTGAAAAGTCTGAGCGCCCTCACCGCCCACGTCATCAAAAGGATTACAAACCTAAGAAAGAATTTACAGAAACACCAAAAGATTCAGAATAAGAAAAGGAGAAATGTATGGGGTGGTGGCGCGAAACCATTGATATTGTAAAAGAAAATGATCCAGCGGCCCGCACCACTTTGGAGGTTTTGCTGACTTATCCAGGTGTCAAGGCCTTGGCGGCCCACCGTCTCTCGCATTTTCTCTGGAAGCACGGCTTCAAACTATTAGCTCGTATGTACAGTCAGTTTTGGCGCTTTTGGACTCAGATTGAGATTCATCCAGGAGCCCAGATTGATTCAGGTGTTTTTATTGACCATGGTTCTGGTCTGGTGATTGGAGAGACAGCGATTGTTGAAAAAGGCGTTCTTCTCTATCACGGAGTGACTCTCGGGGGAACAGGGAAAGACTGTGGCAAACGCCATCCGACTGTACGAAAGGGAGCCCTCATATCAGCCCATGCCCAAGTTATCGGGCCTGTGGAAATTGGTGAAAATGCCAAGGTCGGTGCTGCAGCAGTTGTCGTAGCAGATGTACCTAGTGACGTGACGGTTGTCGGTATTCCGGCTAAGATTGTCCGTCTTCATGGTAAGAAAGATGAGCCTGTCATTCACGAAGTCGAAGAAAAACGAGAGTATTATGTCAATAAACTCGAGCAGGCTAAAGATGCCAGTCATAGATCGTCTGGTTTGTAGAGGATACCTATATGATTCAAGCAAGAAACAAGTTAAGCCAAGAGGAGTTATCTGAGGCGAAAAAACTAATTAACTGTTGCCAAAACTATGACGGTACCTATCGTGATCCCTATCTCTCTAACATGCTTAATTTTGACCCAAACATGCCCGCCTTTTTCCTTTATTATGAAAAAGGCGAACTTGTTGGTCTCTTAACTGTTTATGCAGATGATCAAGATGTGGAAGTGACGATACTGGTTCATCCAGATCATCGCCGTCAGGGAATTGCGCGTGCTTTGTTTGCGAGTTTTGAGAAAGAAACAGCTTCTTTCTCTATTTGTTCAGTCACTTTTCAGACAGAGCGTATTTTTCTAGAGCGTCATCCTGATTTTGTCAATAATTGGGGATTGGTCGAGGATGAAGAGACAGAAACCTGGTTAGGTAAGGATAGAAGACCATATCAGTTAGGAAATGTTTCCAATCTTTCCAATCTTGAAGTTTTGTTAGCAGATAGTTCGTATCAGGATCAAATTAGTCAGTTAAAATTTCAGGCATTTTCAGAGGAACATGAATCTAGAGAAGTTGTGGATAGATATGTCGCTGAAGCTCTGAAGGATCCAGAAAGTCGCTTGTATATTTTGTTAAAAGACGGTCAGGTTATTGGAACTTGCACGGTAGATTTATCGACTAATACGAATTACTTCTACGGTTTAGCAATATTGGAACCTGAACGTGGGAAAGGCTATGGAAGCTACTTAGCAAAATCCCTTGTCAACCAACTAATTGAGCAAAATGATAAGGAGTTCCAAATTGCAGTAGAGGATAGCAATGTAGGTGCCAAACGTTTGTATGAAAAAATTGGCTTTGTCAAACAGACTCAGGTGGTTTATCTGAATGAGAAAGGAGCAAGGGATTCCGAAGTGTAGAGATATTCGGACTGAAATTCAATTGAACTCTTAGTGATGAAACTAAGTGTTCTTGGATTTTGGTTTTCCTGACTATTATTTTATGATTAAAATCTATGACACCATGTCTCGTGATTTGCGAGAATTTGTCCCGATTGAGGACGGCAAAGTCAAGATGTATGTTTGTGGGCCAACCGTGTATAACTATATTCACGTGGGGAATGCCCGTTCGACGGTAGCTTTTGATACCATTCGTCGCTATTTTGAGTACCGTGGGTATGAGGTTGCCTATATTTCCAATTTTACGGATGTGGATGATAAGATTATCAACCGTGCCAAGGAAGAAGGCATTACGCCACAGGAGGTTGCGGACAAGTACATCGCTGCCTTTCGTGAGGATGTGACAGCCTTGGGCGTCAAACCTGCGACCCGACATCCGCGTGTAGTGGAGTTTATGGCTGACATCATCCGCTTTGTGGAAGATTTGATTGAAAAAGGCTTTGCCTACGAGAGCCAAGGGGATGTTTACTTCCGTGTGGAAAAATCCCACAACTATGCTAAATTAGCCAATAAAACCTTGGAAGATTTGGAGCTAGGTGCTTCAGGTCGTATCGATGAAGAAACGGCACGTAAGGAAAATCCTGTAGACTTTGCTCTATGGAAAGCTGCTAAACCAGGCGAGATTTCTTGGGACAGTCCTTGGGGACCTGGTCGTCCGGGCTGGCACATCGAGTGTTCAGTCATGTCGACAGAGATTTTGGGCGACACCATTGATATTCACGGTGGTGGAGCTGACCTAGAGTTTCCTCACCATACTAATGAAATTGCCCAGTCTGAAGCTAAAACAGGCAAGACTTTTGCCAACTACTGGATGCACAATGGCTTTGTCAATATTGACAATGTCAAGATGTCCAAGTCTTTGGGGAACTTTATCACCGTACACGATGCCCTTAAAACTCTTGATGGGCAAGTGCTTCGTTTCTTCTTTGCGACTCAACATTATCGCAAGCCTATCAACTTTACAGAAAAGGCAGTGCGTGATGCAGAGACTAATCTCAAGTATCTGAAGAATACTTACGAGCAACTATTTACAGGAAACGTGGATACCCAAGAATTACAAGCATTTAAAGATAAGTTTGTGGCGGCTATGGATGAAGATTTTAACGCTGCCAACGGTATCACAGTTGTTTTTGAAATGGCCAAGTGGATTAACTCAGGTAACTATGATGCAAGTGTCAAGCAAGCTCTTGCAGATATGTTAGAAATTTTTGGAATTGTCTTTGTTGAGGAAGCTTTGGATGCAGAGATTGAAGACTTGATTCAAAAACGCCAAGAGGCGCGTGCCAATCGTGACTTTGCGACAGCAGACCAAATCCGTGATCAATTGGCTGCTCAGGGAATTAAGCTCCTTGACACCAAGGATGGAGTGAGGTGGACACGTGATTGATGTCAATCTCATTAATGGGATTGCGCTAGCCTTTGAAGGAGATGCGGTTTATTCCATGTATATTCGTCGTCACCTCATCCTCAAAGGCATGACCAAACCCAATAAACTCCATCAAGAAGCGACCAAGTATGTGTCGGCCAAGGCTCAGGCTCGCCTGATTTCCCTCATGTTAGAGGAGCAAGTCCTAACGGAAAGAGAAAAAGAAATCTACAAACGTGGCCGCAATACCAATAGCCACACAAAGGCTAAAAATGCCGATGTGGTGACTTACCGCATGTCCACAGGTTTTGAAGCTGTGATGGGCTATCTCCATATGACTGAAAATTTGGAACGTCTTGAGAGCTTGATTTGGTGGTGCATCCAAAAAGTGGAGGGCTAGGACATGATGACAAAAGAACTACAAGACTGGTTTCCTGAGGCTCAGATTTCAGACCAACCAGTAGAGAAAGAGGGCTATCTCACTCTCCCTTTAGCTTCTCAGCAGTGGATTTTGCTGGAGAAAGCTGGGCTCAGTGAGCGTGAAAAGCAGTTGATTTCCCTTTTGACCCAGCAGGAGCAGGCTCGTTCGCTCAATCCTTGGTATTCCTATCTGATTGAGGGGAAGGGTCAGGCACCGCAAACTTTTAAAAAGATTCAGTTGGTGTATTGCCATCTTTCCTATTTTCAGCAGGAAAATCTGGCTTCTTGGCTAGATATGATGCGGACTCTTTTTCCGAATTGTCAGACGGTGCTTCAGGTCGGAGCTCAGGATTATGTTTTCGTGCTGCAACAAGATAAGTACACCTCTGTACGTTCAATCTTATCTGATACGATTGAAGCGGTTGAATATGACTTTGGACTTCGTCTCTCTATCATGTTAGGCCAGGTTTGGTCTCAGGCAAGACATCAAGCCCTATCAGACTTGATTAAAGCAGAGAGAGATTTATTTAAGACTTGGTGGCGTCAGGGTCACCAAGGTGTTCATACTTTTTCTCAGCTCTATCTTTGGAGTATGGGAGAAAGACTCGTGGACTTGAGAGTAATCAAGGAATGTCTACACCAGATGATTTTGGATCAAGATCAGATTCAGGAAATCATTCTCTCCCTTTGGGAAAATAGTGCTGTCCTAACAAAAACAGCCCAGCAACTCTATCTGCACCGCAATTCTCTCCAATACAAAATTGATAAATGGGAAGAATTGACAGGGCTACAGTTGAAGGAATTGACCGACCTGACCCTGTGTTATCAATTGATTTTAGGTTCTTTGTCAACTATAGTTGGTTTGTAAAGAAGTTAATATTTGGAGAAGAGGATTGCATCTTCTCCATTTTTATGTGCAGAGTTATAGTGGATTGATGCTGTCAATCGAAAGTGATGATGTCCCAAAAAAATGGTGAGATTGAGGGCAATTATTTTGATTTCATCAGGGATTGCATGTTTTGGTTTTCGATTTCTGTTTCCGTGTCTGAAGGCTTCTTTTCCTTTCTGTTGATAGGCTAGTAGCAGACGATTGATTTGTCTTTCAGAAAGATTCAGTTCGACACAGGCTCGATTCTTTGTTTTCTTTCCTTGGTCTATAGCTTTTATCACAAGATATTTTTTCGTTTCATTCATATTCAGTTGGATACTTTTCATACGACTATTTTATCAAATGGGACATTTTCACGTTCGATTTACTAAAGACATTCTCACATTCGAATTACAAAACCGAAAAAATAAAATGTTTTTCCTTGCAAAATTCGGGGGGGGGGTGGTATAATTATCACTAGACTGTATATTCTTCATAGGAGGTACAGTGGGGTAAATAGTCGTAAGTTGCTATTTATATATTAGACTTTCCTGCGAAACAAAATATGGTAGAATAATTCTATGAATTATGAAGCAAGTAAACAACTAACTGATGCACGATTCAAGCGTCTTGTTGGTGTTCAGCGCACGACTTTTAAAGAGATGTTAGCTGTATTAAAACAGCTTATCAACTTAAACACGCAAAAGGTGGAAGAAAACCTAAACTAAGCCTAGAAGACCTTCTTATGGTCACTCTTCAATATGTGCGAGAATATCGAACTTATGAACAAATTGCGGCTGATTTTGGTATCCACGAAAGCAACTTACTCCGTCGGAGCCAATGGGTTGAAGTAACTCTTGTTCAAAGTGGTTTTACGATTTCAAGAACTCCTCTCAGTTCTGAGGACACGGTAATGATTGATGCGACGGAAGTAAAAATCAATCGCCCTAAAAAACAATTAGAGAATTATTCTGGTAAAAAGAAATGCCACGCTATGAAGGCTCAAGCGATTGTCACAAGTCAAGGGAGAATTGTTTCTTTGGAGCTCGCTGTGAACTATTGTCATGATATGAAGTTGTTCAAAATGAGTCGCAGAAATATCGGACAAGCTGGTAAAATCTTGGCTGACAGTGCTTATCAAGGGCTCATGAAGATATATCCTCAAGCACAAACTCCACGTAAATCTAGCAAACTCAAGCCGCTAACAGCTGAAGATGAAGCCTGTAACCATGCGCTATCTAAGGAGAGAAGCAAGGTTGAGAACATCTTTGCCAAAGTAAAAACGTTTAAAATGTTTTCAACAACCTATCGAAATCATCGTAAACGCTTCGGCTTACGAATGAACTCGATTGCTGGCATTATCAACCGTGAACTAGGATTCTAGTTTTGCAGGAAGTCTAGTTTTACAATCTACAAGTTGATTCACTTTCTATTATGTATTATTATGATAGTGGTAAACAAAACAGAGAGGAGTTCTATATGACACCAGAAGAAGTCTATATGACAGAGTGATTGGAAAAGCAAATCACCTGCTTTCAGGGGAAAAGTTTCCAGCATCGCAGACGCTACAAGGTCTTGGAGATTGCTGAGATTGTTTCCGGTTTTTTGATTGCGATTTTTTGTGCCATTCCCATGCCGGGCGATTACTATCGCCTTGTCTCTGTTGTGCTTTCAAGCATGGGGTTGCTTTGTGAGGGATTGCTTGGTATTTATAATAGCAAGGAACACTGGATATCCTATCAGAAGGCAGCGCAACTTTTAGAACGAGAAAAGTTTCTCTACCAGTGTCTGACTGAGAAATAAATACGCAGGTGAAAGCAAGCCTTTTACATTCTTTGTCAAGATCTGTGAAGGGATAATCTCTGACGAAATAATCAAGTGGGAAGGCATCCAGTCTAAAGAAGCGGGTGTGCCTGCGGAAACTCCACTCCAATGCAAGAAAAATCGAGGGGGTAAAAGAAAACCTATAGTCAGGGAAAGAATAGCCTGACTGGAAAGCAGTATGAAAAAATGGAATTTACAGCGTAAAACAACTCAAGGTCCGGTTTGTTTTTTGTGCTTAAAAGACAGGAACTTCCTTGAAACTTGAGTTTGTCTCGGTGCATTTGAAAGAAAACTCAGTTTAGACGGAGACTGTTAAACAAGCTTATGGTCTAACCAGTACGGATGTGGTTGAGTAGCTAGTAGATGGTTTTTTAGAAATGGAAAGAGTGCAGATTTCAATGTTTCAACACCTAAAGGAAGATAACTAGGAGGTGATTAAGGTTAAAACAAAACGGATAAATGGTGATTTATTTTCAGGTCTTATCGCTGATGTCGACGAAGAAATCATGAATAGCGATGACAATCGTTTAGCTATCGATAGGATTGTCATCCAACATAATGGCGGTTTGAGCGATGAAGGAGCACCTGGTATGTATCTACAGGCGTTGGTACCTCTGCTTATTACCAGGCTTGGACTATCCAGAGCATGGTTTTTGCCCTGTAGGAGTCTTTGCCATCATTGATACCCAGGAAGCAGACGGCTACACTTGAGGCTTTCTGAAGTCAGAAAAAAGCTGGCTGGCCTTGGAGTTCACAGAAAGAATTACTTAGAACATAAGGAGAAAAATAATTGTTGAAATTGATACAAAATAAGAAAAAAGGTGGAGAGAAAGCCTTTCGCTACTCTCTCAGAAAATTTAAATTTGGCGCGGCATCGGTTTTAGTCGGACTTGCATTTTTAGGTCTTGGTTCGCAAAAGGTGTATGCGCACTATATTGCAGATGATAATATAATATATTTAGGAGATTCAAAATCCGAGGCTAATGCCGCCAGACAAACAATGAAAATTAGAACCGAGATTTCTCGTGGAGGAACACACGTTAAGTACACGATAATTTTTAATGATAATTATGAACTATGGCGTCGGCCGGGCTTGAATGTTTGGTTGCCAGAAGGATTAAGAGAAGAAACCATAACAATAAAAACCTTTACTTCTGCTGGTGTTACAGGAGGAGGAGGAAAAGAATTTCGCTTGAAAAATGATCTGAATTTGACCAATTTTAAATCCCCCACAAGAGAGCTTCTGAAACCACCTCATCGAGGCGGAAATAAAGCTAATTGGGATAAATTCTGGACTAATGTTACATCTACAGGATCGGGTTCAGAAATCGCAACAAAATGGAAAGATCAAAACTTATTGTCGTTCGGATTGAATTCTTGGGAAAACAGAAGTCACAATGCTTATAAGTGGGAGATTGAAGCAGATGCAAAAAACGGTGTAGTTCTTTCTCAACTTCCTATTCTCGCAGGAATGGAGAATTGGGATAACGGTTATCCTCGATACGTCTTATCAGGGCCAGATGAAACGGCAGACACCGATGGAGACGGTTTCC
>NZ_VMML01000041.1:0-24484 GCF_013277175.1 Streptococcus sp. 3167
AGAGGAGTTCTTGAAATCGCAACACCACCTTTGAACAAGAGTTACTTCAACCCATTGGCTCCGACGGATTAAGTTGCTTTCGTGGATACCAAGATCAGCCGCAATTTCTTCATAAGTTCGATATTCTCGCACATATTGAAGTCGCCATAAGAAGGTATTCTAGGCTTAGTTTAGGTTTTCGTCCCCCTTTTGCGTGTTTACCTTGATAATCTCTTTTTAATACAGCTAACATCTCTTCAAAAGTCGTGCACTGAACACCAACCAGGAGCTTAAATCGTGCATCAGTTAGTTGTTCACTTGCTTCATAATCCATAGAACTATTATACCATATATTGTTTCGCAGGAAGTCTAATAATGTTCGAAATTGAAGCAGGTTAAAGAGACAACTAAAGGCTTGTCGCATAAAAGACTGCATGGTAGCCAAATTGTCCTGCTACTGCAGAACCTGCCATAGGACCAACGACACCTCCCAGATAAAAGAATACCTGATTAAAGGCAAAGACCCTCGAAATACCAGCTTTGGGTGTCATCTTACTGAGAAGGGCATTGACCCCAGGTATCAGCGCACCGGTTCCCAAGCCAAAGAGGAATCGATAGAGTCCTAGTTGAAGGGGACTAGAGGAATTGGCACAGAGAAGATAGATGATGACTGAATAAAACTGGGCGACAACCAAGAGACGATGATTGCCCACCTTGTCACCTAGCTTGCCCATAACTCCTGCACTCATCATGCTGGAAAAGCCCATACTGGATACAATCAAACCAGATACAAAAAGAAGATTCTCTGTCTGCCCTAAGTCGCGTACATACAGAGCTAAGATAGGACCGATTGATTGGGCTGAAAATTGGATAACAAAACTGGTCAGAAAGAGGTTGACCAAGAGATAGGGATATTTAACTGATGTAAATAATTCCTT
Organism: Streptococcus sp. 3167; assembly: GCF_013277175.1. Taxonomy (NCBI): domain Bacteria; kingdom Bacillati; phylum Bacillota; class Bacilli; order Lactobacillales; family Streptococcaceae; genus Streptococcus; species Streptococcus sp. 3167. The sequence continues at coordinate 918 of NZ_VMML01000041.1, forward strand.
TGTTGGGATGGCCTTTTCCTTGGCTACTGGTTGAAAATCTTCCTTGATAAAGCAAATAGTTAAAATAGCGGCTAGAAACAGAAAACTACCAACCAGTAGGAAAACTGTACGAATGCCAAATAATTCTGCGATAAAGCCACCAATAAAGGGACCAGTTAGAGTACCTGCAACTACACCTGTAGACAAAGTACCTAAGGCAGAGCCTGATTTCTCCTTGGGAACCTGACTGGCTATCAAGGCCGTTGAATTGGGAACAAAACCCGCAAATACACCATTCAGTAAACGAAGAAAGATTAGCCAATAAATATTTGGCACAAAGGTCAAGCCTCCCATAGTGATAGTCATGGCCAGACCAGCACGAATCATCATGGGTTTTCGACCGTATTTATCAGCAAGGATTCCCCAGATAGGAGAAAAGAGCGCCGCGGAAATGGCAGAGACAGAAATAGCTAAACCTGCATAAAAAGCAGCTTGCTCACTCCCAACACCTAGATTTTCCACAAAGATGGGCATAAAAGGCACAACTAAGGAAATACTGGCTCCTGTCAGAAAATTACCAAACCAGGCAATGCGCAGATTATCCTTCCAGTTAATCTCTGTCATCTTGCTTACCTCCCTCAAGCAGGGAGACCACTTGAGTAAGAAGCTGGTCCTGATTCCCATTGTTGTTTAAAACATGGCTGGCCAAATCTTTCTTTTTCTCTAAAGGCCACTGGGCTGCCAGACGAGACTCAGCTTCATCTTTGGACAAGTTGTCCCTTTTCATTAAGCGTTCTACTTGGACATCTCGGTCCACATAGACCAACCAAGTCTCATCAAACCAAGAGACGTAGTTCTGCTCAAAAAGTAAGGGGATATCCATGAAAAAAATCTCTTCTGTCTGAGCAAACTGATCTCTCAACGTAGCTAGTTCCTCACGGATAATCTTTCCTTGGATTCGCTTAGACCATTCCTGTTCTTCAGGATTTGAAAAGATGAGATTAGCTAGGAGAGGGCGATTGAGTTCTCCATTTTCTAAGATAATTTTTTGACCAAAGTGCTGGACTAGAGCTTCAAACAGACGACCACCAGGTTTCTGTAGTTGGTGGACGGCTGCGTCGGCATCCACTACTTGAAAGCCTTGCTTTCTTAGAAAATTTGTCACGGTTGACTTACCAGAGGCAATTCCCCCAGTGATTCCGATGATTTTTCTCATCAGCCCCTCCTTTGGCACTGAGGACAAAAGTGGGTTCCACGTCCGCCTAGTTGGATTTTCTCAATCACTGTCCCACAGCGTGAACACTCTTGACCAGCCTTGTCATAGACCTGATGAAAATCCTGCATGGTTCCATCTTCCCCAAAGGCATTGGTATAGGTCCGAATGGTCGAACCACCTTTTTCAACGGCCTGGCCCAAAATAGCAATGGTTTGGTCATGAATGGCTGTCGTTTCTGCTGCTGTCAAAGTCTGGGAAGGTCTTGCCGGATGAACCTGAGCTCGCCAGAGAACCTCATCCACATAGATATTGCCAAGTCCAGCTACCAAGGTCTGGTCTAGGAGATGGGATTTGATAGGCTTTTTGGACTTGGCTAGGGCATCTTGAAAGATCTGCAAGTCAAAGTCTTGTTCGCTTGGTTCAGGACCTAATTTTTTAGAAATAAAGTAGGCATCCAAAAGGTCAGGCGCCAAGAGTTCCATAGTACCAAACTTGCGAACATCCTCATAAACAAGCGTGCCACCATCTTCAAACTGAAAGAAAACATGGGCATGCTTGCGTTCAGGAACCTGGTACGGATAGTAAAAATACTTGCCCTCCATCCGCAGATGGGAAATCAAGACCTTGTCTGTTAGGTAAAACAGCAAATATTTTCCACGACGTCCCATTGACTCAACAACTTGGCCAGGCACTTCCTTTCGAAACTCGTCCAAATCTGTCTTAATCATCTTGGGATAGCGAATTTCTATACTCGAAATCTTCTTTCCCAGAATCAATTTTTCTAAACCACGACGAACGGTTTCAACCTCAGGTAATTCAGGCATACGTCCTCCTTCTGTAAAAACAAGAAGCAGGCATGAGCCCACCTCTACTTAGTATTCTTTTTCATTATAGCCAAAGTCAGCCAAATCTAGCTTTTTATCGCGCCAGTTTTTCTTGACCTTGACCCAGGTTTCTAGGAAGACCTTGTCTCCTAGCATAAGTTCGATATCACGACGGGCCATACTACCGATTTTCTTAAGCATAGCGCCACCTTTACCGATGATAATCCCTTTTTGGCTATCGCGCTCGACCATGATGGTTGCACGGATGTGAACCTTGTCTGTCTCTTCGTCTCGTTTCATACAGTCAACAACTACTGCTACAGAATGCGGAATCTCTTCACGAGTTAGGTGCAAGACTTTCTCGCGAACCATTTCTGAAACTAAGAAACGTTCTGGATGATCTGTGATTTGATCAGACGGGAAATATTGGAAACCTTCATCCAGATTTTCACTCAAAATATCCACTAGACGAGACACATTATTTCCCTGAAGGGCTGAGATTGGAACAATTTCCTTAAAGTCTATTTGATTACGGAAGTCATCAATCTGAGACAAGAGCTGGTCTGGATGGACCTTATCGATTTTATTCACCACCAAAATCACAGGAACCTTGGTAGCCTTGAGACGCTCGATAATCATATCGTCCCCCTTACCACGCGCTTCATCAGCAGGCACCATGAAAAGAACGGTGTCCACTTCGCGAAGGGTGCTGTAGGCAGACTCAACCATGAAATCTCCGAGAGCTGTTTTAGGCTTGTGAATCCCTGGTGTGTCGATAAAGACAATTTGCTCCTTATCAGTCGTGTAAATTCCCATGATTTTATTGCGCGTTGTCTGCGCCTTGTCACTCATGATGGCAATCTTTTGCCCCATAACGTGATTTAAAAAGGTTGACTTCCCAACATTGGGACGTCCTAAAATGGCTACAAAGCCTGATTTAAAAGTCATAATTTCCTCTTACTGTTTAAAATAATAAATCCCAGATTCGTGGGAGAAAAATCAATGCGCCTGTTAAGGCTGCGAAAAGAGAAACCACTAATACCGCGCCAGCCGCCATATCCTTGGCATTTTTAGCCAGCATGGAAAAGTGATAGTGACTGGCCAAATCCACCACATTTTCAATAGCAGAGTTGATAATCTCAAAGGCTACTACCAAGAAAATGCTCAATAGGAGAAAGAGCCATTCGATTCGTGACACCTGAAAAACAAAACCTGCAAGGATGACCACTAGAGCCGTCACTGCGTGTTTTCGCATATTGCATTCTTCCTTGATAGCAGTAAAAATACCTGTCAAAGCAAATTCTAAACTGGATATCAAGTCACGATTTTTCCATTTTCGTTTATTGTCTTGTGAGTCCATAGGCTGTCAAAATTTCTTCTTGTAAACCGAACATCTCCGCTTCTTCTTCCGGAGTGTAGTGATCATAGCCGTTAATATGTAAAAAGCCGTGTACTGCCAAGAAGCCCATCTCACGCTCAAAGCTGTGACCATATTCTTCGGCCTGCTCATGAGCCTTATCGATAGAGATGAACAATTCCCCAATATAGGCATCAAACTCAGACATCATCTCTGCCAATTCTGGATTTTCAAGCAAATCCTCTTCGTCAAAGGCAATTTCCAATTCTGGTTTATACTCAAGGCTGATGACATCTGTCGGACGGTCGGTGTCACGGTACTCCAGATTAAGTTCATGACTACGCTCATTGGTCACAAAAGTGACTGCCATCTCCTTGTCTTCTTTTCCTAATTTTTGGGCTGCAAATTCCAAAATTTCTTGGGTTTGTTGCAACATTTCTTTTGAAACTTGACCAGTTTCATCTACCATTTCAATATACATGTGCTTCTCGTTTCTCTTTACTTGGCTTTATTATACCACATTTCCATGATTTTATTCTACCTTTTTGATATAATACTATGGAATACAATCACAAGGAGAGAACGATGTCATTTGACGGATTTTTTTTACACCACATAGTTGAGGAATTGCGAAGCGAATTAGTGAATGGTCGCATCCAGAAAATCAATCAGCCTTTTGAACAAGAGTTGGTCTTGCAAATCCGCAGCAATCGCCAAAGCCATCGCCTGCTCCTTTCTGCCCATCCAGTTTTTGGACGCATTCAGCTGACCCAAACGACTTTTGAAAATCCAGCCCAACCTTCTACCTTTATCATGATTTTGAGAAAGTATTTGCAGGGGGCCCTGATTGAGTCGATTGAGCAAGTGGAAAATGACCGTATTGTGGAAATTACAGTTTCCAATAAAAACGAGATTGGAGACCATATCCAGGCTACCTTGATTATCGAAATTATGGGGAAACACAGTAATATTCTACTGGTCGATAAAAGCAGTCATAAAATCCTCGAAGTTATCAAACACGTTGGCTTTTCACAAAATAGCTACCGTACCTTGCTTCCTGGGTCGACCTACATCGCTCCGCCAAGTACGGAATCTCTCAATCCTTTTACAATCAAGGACGAGAAACTCTTTGAAATCCTGCAAACACAGGAAACGACAGCTAAAAATCTTCAAAGCCTCTTTCAAGGTCTGGGACGCGATACGGCAAATAAATTGGAAAGCATACTGGTTAGTGAAAAACTTTCCACTTTCCGAAACTTTTTCCATCAAGAAACCAAACCATGCTTGACTGAGACTTCTTTCAGTCCAGTTCCTTTTGAAAATCAAGTGGGAGAGCCTTTTTCCAGTCTTTCTGATTTGTTGGACACCTACTATAAGGACAAGGCTGAGCGAGACCGTGTCAAACAGCAAGCCAGTGAACTCATTCGCCGTGTTGAAAACGAACTGCAGAAAAATCGACATAAGCTGAAAAAACAGGAAAAAGAGTTACTGGCGACAGACAATGCTGAAGAATTTCGCCAAAAAGGAGAATTGCTGACAACCTTCCTCCACCAAGTGCCTAACGACCAAGACCAGGTTATCCTAGACAACTACTACACTAATCAACCTATCACCATTGCGCTTGATAAGGCCTTGACTCCCAACCAGAATGCCCAACGCTATTTTAAACGGTACCAGAAACTCAAAGAAGCTGTCAAATACTTGACTGATCTGATTGAGGAAACCAAGGCAACCATTCTCTATCTGGAAAGTGTCGAAACTGTCCTCAACCAAGCTGGACTGGAAGAAATCGCTGAAATCCGTGAAGAATTGATTCAAACCGGCTTTATCCGTAGAAGACAGAGAGAAAAAATCCAGAAACGTAAAAAACCAGAACAATATCTAGCAAGCGATGGCAAAACCATCATCTATGTTGGCCGCAATAACCTGCAAAATGAGGAACTAACCTTTAAAATGGCCCGCAAGGAGGAACTTTGGTTCCATGCCAAGGACATTCCTGGAAGCCATGTTGTCATCTCAGGCAATCTTGACCCATCTGATGAAGTCAAGACAGACGCAGCAGAACTTGCAGCCTACTTCTCTCAAGGTCGCCTGTCAAATCTGGTCCAGGTAGATATGATTGAAGTCAAGAAACTCAATAAACCAACTGGCGGAAAACCCGGCTTTGTCACTTACACAGGACAAAAGACCCTCCGTGTCACACCAGATCCAGAAAAAATCGCATCCATGAAAAAATCCTGATTTTATTTGAAATCAGGATTTTTAACTTATACTCAAATCATATCCAATTATAGGACTAATCTTTGCCACCTAATTTCTCATTGATTTTCATCATCACACTAGCAATTTTTTCGCCCCAATAAGGGTCTGAGGCATATTCCACATTCATACCAGATGCCTTGTTTCCAAGGAAAGTTCTGCCCCTATCGATATAATTTTCCTTAATCCACTTGGTTGCTCCTAAAATACCTTTATCCACATCGTCAAATGTCTTGGCAGAAAGGTAAGGGGTCGTATCATAGGCTGTAATTCCAAAGAAATTATTCTTATCTTTGGCAATCTTACTTCGTCCCCAATCACTTTCTAAAGCACTATGGGCAAGGAGATAGAGGGCATTGATATGGTAATGTTCTTCGGCTTCCTTAAAGGTAGCTCCCTTATTTTCCAAGAGGCTATTGTTAATGTTTAGCAAACTAAATACCTTATCCAAATCCTCAGCACTATAGTTTGTAGCCTCTGTCAAGTCTTTGAAAAGGAAAGGATTTTCAAGCTTAAAACCATCAAAATGCAGGCCATCTGCCGAATAATATTTCTTGCCTACTTCCATATCAGAAAGATGAGAAGCTACTGGGATACTAGCATTCTGAGCCACATAGTGATAAAAACGGTGGCCATCACTCTCATAATAAGGGATAAAGTCCTTACTAGCATCTAGCGCTTGTAAATCTTCTGTTTTCATATAGCCTGACAAACCAGAAATAGTAATAGCCAGGCGCTTGTCATCACTTTTTCTATCCTTATCTAGCCAAACAACACTAGCTTGCGATATATAGGAGAGCTTTTCACCATCTGCATTATAGATATTTGCTGTGACTGGTACTACTTGATAATAAGCAGCATTTTCATTTGTAGCTTTTTCTCCACGCCATTTACCATCGCTTCCAAGCTGATAACCATCTACTGTCTCATTTTTCGCCATGTAGCCACCGGATTTGAAGTAGTACCAGGCTTGACTTTTAGAATCGTAGACCCATTCTTTTTTAGCCATTTTGCCATCAGACTTGAGGTAAAACCATGACTCCTTATCCCAAATCCATTCATTGGCTGCCATGTAGCCACCGGATTTGAAGTAGTACCAAGCTTGACTATGAGAATCGTAGACCCATTCTTTTTCAGCTATTTTCCCATCAGATTTGAGATAAAACCAAGATTCCTTATCCCAAATCCATTCATTGGCTGCCATGTAGCCACCGGATTTGAAGTAGTACCAAGCTTGACTATGAGAATCGTAGACCCATTCTTTTTCAGCTATTTTCCCATCAGACTTGAGGTAAAACCAAGATTTCTTATCCCAAATCCATTCATTTGCTGCCATATAGCCACCAGATTTGAAATAATAATAGTGACCATTTTCGAAAATCCATTCTTTGTCAGCATGATTTCCATTTTCTTTGATGTAAAACCAAGATTGGTATTGTTTGTCAAAAAGCCAACCTTGCTGCACTTTGGCACCACTGGCATTCACATAAGCCTGCTCAATCCACTGACTTGTTAGCAAATAACCACCAGATTTGAAATAATAGTCCTTGCCCTTAATTTGAAGCCATTCTTTCTCTGCGTGTTGTCCATCTGATTTGATATAAAACCAAGCATCGTATTGAGAATCAAATACCCAGTCTTCTATTACTTTGGCACCTGTTGCACCGACATAGGAAGCTCCTAGCCAAGCATTTCTTTTCATCTTTCCATTTTGGTCAAGATAATAGAAGGCTCCCTTGTCTTCTATCCATTCTGATTTGGCCATATAGCCACCAGATTTGAGGTAAAAATAGTCGTCACCTTGCTTTAGCCATTCATTTTCAACATAGTTGGCATCTTCTTTTATATAGAACCAAGATTGATAGTGAGCATCAAAAATCCACTCATTCGCTGCTTGACTGCCGTCTGCTTTCAGATACTGTTTTCCTTGCCAAGTACCATCACTAGCCATTGCACCCTCTGGACTAGCTAAGAAAAATAGCAGAGCTAAAAAAATAAATCTTACTTTTTTCATTAACCTTCTTCCTCTGTTCTTATTTATTTTATTGTACCAAAATTCTCCTAAATTCATATTACAAACTAATAAAAAATCAAGAACAGATTGATTGCAGTTTACCTCAGAGACTCTTTTACTTCCTTGCGAAGATTTTCTAGACTGCTGATACTATATTTATCCATAACCTTTGGTAAATTTTCGATGATGTCAGGGCAGGCATAAGGATTGGTAAAGTTAGCTGTTCCAACTCCAATAGCAGATGCCCCAGCCAGATACATTTCTAGGGCAGCTTCAGCCGAATCCACTCCCCCCATTCCAATGATAGGCAGGTCTGTTGTTTGGGCTACTTGGCGGATGAGTTTGAAGGCTACTGGAAAGACTGCTGGACCTGACATTCCACCTGTTCCATTGGCCAAGATTGGTTTTCTGGTTTTGAGGTCAAAGCGCATTCCAACCAGAGTATTGATCATGGTCAAGCCACTTGCTCCCGCATCTTCTGCAGCTTTTGCGACAGTAACGATATCGGTCACACTCGGGGTTAATTTGACATAAACTGGCACTTCTGAGGCTTCCACAGCTGCTTTCACCACATCATAAGCCAAATCTGGATCTTGACCAATCAAAAGTCCATGATTACAGTGGTCAACATTGGGACAAGAAATATTGAGCTCGATAGCTTTTACATTAGTTGCCTTGGAAATCCCATGAGAAACAGCTGCATACTCTTGTTTTGAAAAACCAGCTACATTGGCAATAATAGGAAGATTTGGATATTCTCTTTCCAGCCAAGGTAGCTTTTCAGCCAAAACAACCTCTAAACCAGGATTTTGCAAGCCAATTGCATTGAGCATACCAGCAGGCGTCTCTGCCACTCTTGGAGTTGGATTCCCAAAACGTGGTTCAAGGGTTGTCGCCTTGATCATAATAGAACCTAAAAGGTCTAAATCATAGTACTTGGCATACTCTTGTCCAAAGCCAAAACAGCCTGATGCTGGAATAATCGGATTTTTCAAATCCAAACCAGGTAGAGACACTTGTAATCGATTTGTAGTCATAATTTTCTCCTTATAATACAACTGTTCCTGTGCGGAAAACAGGACCATCTTCACAGACGCGTTGGCTGACCGTCTCGCTTTCTGGTACTTTTAGAACACAGGCATAGCAAGCTCCCATCCCACAAGCCATACGAGATTCCAGAGATAAATAGGCTCTTGGGTGATCATCAAAGGTTTGATTGATATACTTCATCATTCCTGGAGCCCCACACGAGTAAACAGCATCAAACTGACTATCTAAATCATTGATAACAACGGAAACATTTCCCTTGATGCCATAAGAACCATCATCTGTCGTTACAAAGACCTGACCATACTGAGCCAATTCCGTTTTCAAAATAACAGCATCCTTATTAGCAAAACCGAGGACTGTCACTACTTTCACTCCACGTTCATGCAATTCCTTGGCCACCTCAAGCAAGGGTGGAACACCAATCCCACCACCAACAAGGAGAACCTGATTCTGCTCATCAAGGTCAGACAAGTCAAAACCATTTCCCTGAGGCCCCATCACATCAAGAGTGTCTCCCTGACTTAAGGTTGAAAAAATTGCAGTCCCAGCTCCCTCAATCCGGTAAATGAGATGACACTGCTTCTTAACCTTATCGATAGACGAAATTGAAATAGGACGACGCAAAAGATGGGCATCATCAGGCACACGCAGATGTAGAAATTGTCCTGCTCGCATGACTTCAACCATTTCTCCTTCTAAGACTAGTTCAAAGATTGCTGGCGCGATTTCCTCCTGTGCAACCACCTTCATGGTTTCCAAACGAATGGCACCCAAACGTTTCTTACATGTGGGATTCATGACTTTTCCTCCTTAAATTTTAAGGGGACCAGACAAAGAAAAGACCTTGCTAGTGCAAGGCCTCAGTTAAAATTGTACAACAGAAGAGAGCAAACTCAAAAGTCTCCTCTAGAAAATTGTACTATTCTTTTATCTGACACCTTGTGAGTCTCTCTGGACTCCCCTTAAAGGTTAAATTTTTATTAGTATACTCTTTCAGCTAAAAAAAGTCAAGTAGAAAAGGAACATTCTACTTGACCTCATGAGATTATTTTTCACGAATGACTTCGACCTTGTAGCCATCAGGGTCTTTGACAAAGTAATAGTTTGGTGTAGTTCCTGGTAGGCCATTTGGCTCAGTCACTTCATAGCCTTTTGCACTGTGCTCTTGATGAAGAACCTCAAGATCAGGTGTACTTAGGGCGATATGAGCAAAGCCATCTCCAACCACATAAGGGCCGTGATCGTAGTTATAAGTCAATTCCAACTCATAGTCATCACCCTCAAGACCTAGATAGACAATCGTGAAGGCATGATCTGGAAAATCTCTGCGACGCAATTCTTTAAAACCAAAAGCATCTTGATAGAATGCAATTGATTTTTCAAGATTTTCTACTCGCAAGCAAGTATGTAGCATTTTTGAAGCCATATTTTTCTCCTTTATTTTTAAAAAGACTGGACAATCCTCTTCCAGTCTCATCAGTTGTTATTTACCAAGTTTTGCTTTAGCTGCATCTGCAAGAGCTGTGAAAGCTGCTGCATCGTTAACAGCCAAGTCAGCAAGCATTTTACGGTTAACTTCGATCTCAGCCAATTTCAAACCATGCATCAATTGTGAGTATGAAAGTCCGTTCATACGAGCTGCCGCGTTGATACGAGTGATCCACAATTTGCGGAAGTCACGTTTTTTCTGACGACGATCACGGTATGCATAGTAGTAAGAGTTCATTACTTGTTCTTTTGCAGTACGGAACAAGATGTGTTTAGCTCCATAGTAACCTTTTGCTAATTTAAGAATACGTTTACGACGTTTGCGTGATACAACGCCACCTTTAACACGTGCCATGTTTTATTTCCTCCAAATATTTCCTAGAATTATTTACTTACAGTCAAGCTATTATTTCAAGCGAGTAAGCATTGCTTTGATACGTTTGTAATCTCCTGAATGCACCATAGATGCTTTACGAAGATGACGACGTTGTTTCTTAGTTTTTCCGTGGAAACGGTGAGAAGTGTAAGCACGGAAACGTTTAAGTCCACCAGAACCTGTACGTTTGAAACGTTTAGCTGATGCGCGGTGTGTTTTTTGTTTTGGCATGATTTTTTCTCCTTTATTTAACTTTCTGACAATTATTTTTTGTCAGTCGCTGGCGCCAATTGCATGAACATTTGACGTCCATCCATTTTAGCACGTTGTTCGATGATGGCAATATCTTGAGTTGCTTCAGCAAACTCGGCTAAAACTTTTGCACCAATCTCTTTATGGGTAATCATACGACCCTTAAAGCGAATAGATACCTTAACTTTATTTCCTTTTTCAAGGAATTTGCGTGCATTGCGAAGTTTTGTATCAAAGTCACCCTTGTCAATCGTTGGACTTAGACGAACTTCTTTCACAGTAACAACGCTTTGTTTTTTACGTTGTTCTTTTTGCTTCTTCTGGTACTCAAATTTGAACTTACCGTAGTCCATAATTTTTGCAACAGGCGGTTTGGCTTGGGGTTGAATCAATACTAGGTCAACATTAGCGTTATCAGCCAAAGCTTGCGCTTCACTGAGTGGCTTGATGCCTAGCTGTTCTCCCTCAAGACCAATCAAGCGAACTTCACGTACACGAATCTCATCATTGATGAATAAGTCTTGCTTTGCTATGGTTTTCACCTCTTTTGTTTTATTAGAGAAAAACAATAGCGGACTCGTAAATATACAAGCCCGCACGTTATGATAGCGTTTCTTCGAAACTTTTCATCCGTAGGGCCAGGCAACTTAATGTCACAAGGCGAGAAGCTCTCACTTCTGCTTTTCTCAACTTTTATATGATACCAAGTTTTCTAGCTCTTGTCAAGATAAAAAGTTATTTTTTGAAAAGTTTGTGTTTGTATTTTGGTTTGGTTTTCGAATCAAAAAGAGAGAATCAAGTTGATTCCCTCTCTATGTTAGTTTTTACTTATTTTCCCTACCTATAGGAAAGCTAGAATCTATTAAAAACTTCCCTTTTACGTGAATTTCCCCATCTTTCGATAAATAAAATCCCCACTAACAAAAGGATAATCAAGTAAGGAAGTAAAACTAGCCCCATGCTCCAATTTAGATTGACATTATCAATCTGCTTAGGTAATCTTCCAGATAAAATCTCCACTGAACGCAAGTAAGTAAAGGGAATCAGATGTGCAATCCTTTGAAGAGGCTGAATGGTTTGGATGCCAAACAATAAGCCAACAATCCCAATGAGTGAAAGAAAAAGGACAGGCATTTTTTGCTTGAAAAAGTAAGCAATCAAATACACGACTTCCACAATGACGATAAAGGCTAAGAAAGCTAAGAACAAGCCAGGAAATAACACATCTTGTATCTTTCCAATAGTTACCTCTTGATTCGCTAAGCTATAAATTGGGTAGGGATAATCTAACTGTCCAAAACCACTTATCAGACTTCCCGCTAGAAAAGAAAATCCACAGATTCCGATAAACAGCACAGTTACATAGCCCACTCCAACTCCAAGAGAGGATAAAGCAAATGTCACTTTTGAAAAAGGATATAACTGAGCTGTGTCCAGATGATTTTGATATCTTTCTGCAAATAGTTGCGTTAGCATAAAAATAATAGCAACCACAAACAAGCTTGGGATGATAGCCTCTAAAATCCAGACAATCTGGTCAATCCCGTGGGTCGGAAACTCCAAAGTATGTGCTTTTATGTTCAAGGGATACAGGGCTTGGTAAATCTTTCGTTGGCGGTCAACCGCCATTTTAAAGTCAGAGCTAGCAGTCGGTTCATTTGACATAACTTCATAATTCTTCTCTTCATCTTGCCACTGCAAATAATAGGCTTCTTTCCATCGTCCTTCTTTTAGTAAATTCAAAATTTCTTTCTTTTGCGTTAAAAAATTTTTTTGCAAGTCTAAATTACTTTTAACACTCTGGTATTCCTCCGAGCTGGTGTCAGACATTTGGGAAAGCTTCACTTCATTTTCATTGATGATTCTCTCATATTTTACAACACTGGTTTCCAACTCGCTCTCCAAGCTGTGTGAGTTTGCAGTCTGACTATTTAAATAAAAGGTAACACCGAGTACAGATGCAAATAAAAGTAAGATAATCCAGTTTAAACGACTTTTGAAAACTTTTTTCAATAAAAATAGACTAACATCTTTCATAAACTAAACCTCTTCTATCTGCCCCTGATGAATGGTTACTACTCTATCGCAGACATCAACCAACTCTTCCTTATAGTGGGAACTTAAAAGAACCAGCTGCTCTTGTCTATCGATTTGTGCCAGCCTATCAAAAAACTTCTGTCGATAATACTCATCTAAGCCATTTGTAATTTCATCCATAAGCCAGCATTTGGCCTGACTGAGGAAATACATGGCAATCACCAAGCGTTGCTTCATGCCTAGGGAATACTTGCGAATGGGAAGGCTGATATAGTCAGACATTTCCCAGTAGGCGATTTCATCCCTCAAGTTCAGGTCTGACTTCCAGATGCTTTTTATAAGGCGAAGATAGTCCATCCCACTTAAGTTTCCATCCAGCCATTCAACACTCTCATAATAAAATAAAGAAGGAGAGACTGCGATATTTCCACTACTTATGGGGATTAAGTTGCTAATGGCGCGGAACAGGGTCGTCTTTCCAGAGCCATTGATAGCGAGAACACCATAAACCCTGCCTTTATTAAAGGTGAAATCCGCATCTTGCAAGATGACTTGTCGCGTTTTTAAGGTCACATGAGTAAGCTGTAACATATCCAGTCCTCCTTTTTCTCACTCTTTAAGGATCAATAGCCTCCTTTGTAATGGTTTACTACCTCATAACGATCGTAGTTCCAGCCTCCGCCAACTTTATACTCAGAATAGCTATAATAAGAAGACCATTCCGGAATGACAATATATCCATATCTGTGGTAATTCATACTATACCTATAGTAGGTATTCCAATCATAGCGATAACTTTTAAGAACGGTCTTAGCAGATACACTGGACTGAAGAAGACCAATAGATTATAAACTAACTAATTAAACGATTTTTGCTAATTTTTAATGATTTTATATCATCAATATCGAAGACGCTTTCATTATATCGTTTTTATCATTATTATGCAACAGATTTTTAGTTTATTTTACTACTAGACTTCCTGCAAAACTAGAATCCTAGTTCATGATTGATAATGCCAGCAATCGAATTCATTCGTAATCCGAAGCGTTTACGATGATTTCGATAGGTTGTTGAAAACATTTTAAACGTTTTTACTGTGGCAAAAATATTCTCAACCTTGCTGCTCTCCTTAGATAGTGCATGGTTACAGGCTTTGTCTTCAAGAGTTAATGGCTTAAGTTTACTTGATTTCCTCGGAGTTTGTGCTTGAGGATATATCTTCATGAGTCCTTGATAAGCACTGTCAGCCAAGATTTTACCAGCTTGTCCGATATTTCTGCGACTCATTTTGAACAACTTCATATCGTGACAATAGTTCACAGTGATCTCCAAAAAACAATTCTCCCTTGACTTGTGACAATCGCTTGAACCTTCATAGCGCGGCATTTCTTTTTACCAGAATCATTCGCTAATTGTTTTTTAAGGCGATGGATTTTTACTTCCGTCGCATCAATCATTACCGTGTCCTCAGAACTGAGAGGAGTTCTTGAAATCGTAAAACCACTTTGAACAAGAGTTACTTCAACCCATTGACTCCGATGGGTTAAGTTGCTTTCGTGAATACCAAAATCAGCCGCAATTTGTTCATAAGTGCGGTATTCTCGCACATATTGAAGAGTGGCCATAAGAAGGTCTTCTAGGCTTAATTTGAGTTTTCGTCCCCCTTTTGCGTGTTTACCTTGATAAGCTGTTTTTAATACAGCTAACATCTCTTCAAAAGTCGTGCGCTGAACACCAACCAGGAGCTTAAATCGTGCATCAGTTAGTTGTTTACTTGCTTCATAATTCATAGAACTATTCTACCATATATTGTTTCGCAGGAAGTCTAATCAAACAGGATATCCTGTTGAAACGGAACTAGCGAGTCTAACAATCATCTCTGATAAATCAGTCGATGGCGAAATCTGAACGACTCGACTCTTTGGAGAAAGACATGCTTCTATCCTCTGGCAAGTCGAAAGTTTTGAGGGCATCGAAGCCATCCTCATCGATAAAGAAGGTCACCTAAGCTGTTCTTCAGGAATTCCTACTCTATAGAGACAACTGTTTCAATGGAGTTTTAAAATTGTATTATGTAAAAAGAGAAAGGAAATCTCATGTTATAGTCATTTAGTTTTAAAAAAGAAAGAATACATATTATGAATTTGGATCATCAAGACTACGACCATGTAATCCTTTTTCACGTTGTACCTGACGTAGTTTTTCTGGTGTAACATCATTACCTTCTTCGTCCACAATTTTGATTCCCTCAATGTGGTGACGAACAGAGCGACGATAACCTTCAATGTACTCCTCACGTAGTTTAGCTTGTTCCACTTTTTCTTCTGATGTCAAGCCTTCTGCTTTTTTCTTTTTGGCAAGCTCATTGATACGATCAATTTTTTTAGGATCCATGTTTCTCTCCTTTATGATAAGATTTAATCCGTTTAACAGATTTTATTTGGTATTGATTTGGTTAAAACGTGCAAGTTTAGCTGCTTTCTTGGTTAATTGAGACAAGATTGCCAAACGATTTTGACGGACTGCTTCATTTTCAGCCATAACCATGGTATTCTCAAAGAATGCATCAATGACTGGGCTAAGAGCAAAGAGCTGTTTCAATTGCTGACTGGCAGTCCCTGACAAAACGAGTGATTCTACTGCTTCTGCCAAGGTTTTCTCTTCTTCATTCTCAAAGAGAGCTGAATCAACTGTGGCTACTCCTTCTGCCTTCTCAGTCAAGTTAAAGGCACGAGAGAGTGATTCAACGGATGGTTTGAAGTCTTCTTCCTTGCTTGCTTCTACGAGAGCACTTGCTGCTTCCAACATATCTGCCACAACAAAGTTTGATCCTGCAAGAACGGCTTCCTTAATGTCTTTTGGAGTAGAACCCATCATCTTATCAACACGAGCCTTGATAAAGTTCATAACCTCTGTCTTATTTTCATAAGTCAAGCTGTCAAATGTTAAAGCATAAAGGCTATCAATCAGCTCGTCCATAGCAATGTGCCAACCAAAGGCATCCAATATACGAACTACACCTTGCGTCGCACGACGAAGGGCATAAGGGTCATTAGAACCTGATGGAATCAAACCTACTGAGAAGAAACTCAAAATCGTATCCAATTTATCTGCAATAGCAAGCACTGCACCAACCTTGCTCTCTGGAAGTTCTCCTTCAGCTGATGTAGGCATGTAGTGTTCACGAATAGCAGTTGCCACTGCTGGAGTTTCACCAGCAAGAAGGGCATATTTCTCACCCATAATTCCTTGGAGCTCGTCAAATTCACCAACCATACCTGTCAACAAGTCAAACTTGTAAATTGCTGCTGCACGGGCTAGGTCAACTGTTTCATCCGCTGACAAGCCTGCTTTTTCTGCCAAGAGAATAGCAATCTGACCCGTACGAATCATGTGTTCACGAAGGGAACCAATCTTCTCATGGAAGGTCACATTGTTTAATTTTTCAACAAGATCTGAAATGACCAATTTTTGATCTTCACGCCAGAAGAATTCACCATCTTCTAAGCGAGCGACCAAGACTTTTTCATTTCCTTTGATAACATTTTCCAAATGCTCTGCATTTCCATTACGAACAGAAATGAAGTTTGGCAATAGTTTACCGTCTTGATCACGGACAACAAAGTAACGTTGGTGTTCCTTCATTGAAGTCACCAAAACTTCTTCTGGAACTTCAAGATATTTAGCATCAAAACTTCCCATAAAGGCAGTTGGGTATTCAACCAAGTTCAAGACTTCATTCAGCAAATCAGCGTCAATCTCTATACCTACACCACGCTCAGCTTCGATTGTCTTGATTTGGTCAACAATCATTTGCTCACGTTCACGTGGATCTGCAATTACATACTGTGCACGAAGGTCTTCTTCATAGCTCAATGCTGACTGAATCTTAGTTTCTTGTCCCAAGAAACGATGGCCACGGCTCACACGCCCTCCCTTGATATCAAGGAAATCCAAATCAAACTCTTCTTCATCTAAAAGAACAGTTAAAGTGTGAACAGGGCGGATGTATTCAAAGGTGTTGTTAGCCCAGTGCATGCTGACAGGGAAAGTCAAGGACTTCAAGACATCTACAACACCAGGAACAATGGCTTCAACTGCTTGACCAATTTCTTCCTTGGTAACATAGACATATTCTTCACCCTTGATTTCACGGAATTCGATATCTTCAACAGTCAAGCCTTTCCCACGGACAAATCCTTGAGCTGCTTTGGTGAAGTTTCCATCACTATCCAATGCAATTTTCTTTGCTGGCCCCTTAAAATCTTCTGTCAAATCAGACTGTTTGTCTGCAAGACCAGTTAAACGAACAGCCAAACGACGTGGTGTTGAGAAGGTCTGAATAGCTTCAAAAGACAAGCGGTTTTCCTTGAGAAAGGCTGCCATTTTTTCGCCTAGTTGTTTTTCACTTGGTGTGACAACATAGGCTGGTAATTCTTCAAGACCGAGTTCTACTAATAAGTTTTTTGTCATGTTTTTTCTCCGAAAAATATCTTTTTATTTTCCAGTTTGCCTTATGTGATTGGTACGCAAGCAACCAACTTCGTTGTTTCATTGCTAAAATTGGAGCCAAAAGTCTCCAATTTTGCCTAGTATCCTTAGTTTCACTAAGGATACCTTCATCACTGCTGCAACTGGTTCAGGGCTCACACTGTTCGCCCATTTTCGTAATTTGTCACTTTCTTTATTCCGCGTCTTCTGCTAAGAGTTTAACTCGTGTTGCTTCATCTAAAAGTGGGTAACCTAGGCGTTTGCGTTCTGCGACAAAGGTTTTGGCTACAACTCGGGCCAAGTTACGGATACGAGCGATATAGCCTGCGCGCTCTGTTACAGATACGGCACCACGCGCATCAAGCAGGTTAAAGGTGTGTGAACATTTGAGAACATAGTCATAGGCAGGGTGAACCAAGCCTTCTTCCAAGGCACGACCAGCCTCTTTTTCAAACTTATCAAAGTTTTCCAGCAACATTTCTTGATCCGAAATTTCAAATGAATATTTTGAATGCTCGTACTCAGGCTGGATAAAGATTTCTCCGTATTTTACACCATCGGCCCACTCAATATCATAGACAGAATCTACTTCTTGGATGTAAGAAGCCAAGCGTTCCAAACCATAGGTAACTTCCGCAGTCACAGGGCCAGTTGCCAATCCACCGACTTGTTGGAAATAAGTGAACTGAGTGATTTCCATCCCATCAAGCCAAACTTCCCAACCAAGACCAGCTGAACCAGTAGATGGATTTTCCCAGTTGTCCTCAACAAAACGGATATCGTGCTCCAAAGGATTGATTCCCAATTTTTCCAAAGACTCAAGGTAAAGTTCTTGGATGTTTGATGGAGATGGCTTCATGACCACCTGGAATTGGTGGTGTTGGTAAAGACGGTTAGGGTTTTCCCCGTAACGACCGTCAGCAGGACGACGTGATGGCTCTACATAAGCCGCATTCCATGGCTCAGGTCCGATAGCACGAAGGAAAGTGTAAGGACTCATCGTTCCCGCACCTTTTTCATTATCATAAGCCTGCATGAGCATACAACCTTGGTCATTCCAAAATTGTTGCAAAGTCAAAATAATTTCTTGAAATGTTAATTTCTTAGACATTGAATACTCCTTAATAAAAAATAATTTCTTGCGACACGAGTCTGCCTCGTCGATTATACGAGGCAAGACGAGTTAGTACTGCGTCTAGCTCAGGCACTCTAGTGCTGAGCGTAGGGCAGTCCGACTGTAAGGAGGTTTCTGCCACTGACGCAGTGAAATGTTAATTTCTTAGACATTGTTTACTCCTTTTTATATAAATTACTTGCGACACGAGTCTGCCTCGTCGATCATACGAGGCAAGACGAGTTAGTACTGCGTCTAGCTCAGGCACTCTAGTGCTGAGTGTGGGGTAGCCCGACTGTAAGGAGGTCTCTGCCACTGACGCAGTAAAATGTTAATTTCTTAGACATTGTTTACTCCTTTAGTTTTTATATTTCTTTTTCAATTAATTTCTGTTGAACAAACCAATTTAACAAGGGAAGAGTTTTATCTGTATTTGCCCATAAATGATAAGAATCGAAGACCGCTTGTACACTACCTAGATTTTCTACCAACTTATCTATTGTCAAAAAACTACGCCAGTATTCGTAAAAAATACTTGCATAGTTCTTATCATAGGTCGAAGAACCAAAATCATTCAATGAATGCCAACCATACTTCTTCTGAAAAAGTTCTACAAGAGATTGATTACAAATTTTTTCCGCTTGAAATTCCTCTTCTGTCAAGAAATACTTGCGACTAATATATTCAACCATTCCCTCTTCGAACCAGATATAAGAGTCGTAACCATCAAAATCATCTAAAAAATACT
This sequence comes from Streptococcus sp. 3167, assembly GCF_013277175.1. NCBI lineage: Bacteria > Bacillati > Bacillota > Bacilli > Lactobacillales > Streptococcaceae > Streptococcus > Streptococcus sp. 3167. The sequence continues at coordinate 20,123 of NZ_VMML01000041.1, forward strand.
CCGACCAATGAGCTAACTCATGTCCTACAATCTGTAAGAGGAAATTTTCAGATAAAGAATGATAGTGACTTTCTATTGCTTGAGTTTGCTGAGAACACTCGTAGTCCATCAACTGATACAAATACAACTCTTTCCAAACAGCTAAATCAGGCGTCACAACCATTCGTCTATTATTTGTATAGGCTGGAACAGCGCTTTCCCTAATAATCTGTGTAGCAGCATTAAAACTTGACCAAATAACGGCTTGCGGTAAATCACAAACTGCAAGTTCATTCTTTAAAAAAGATTGATAATCTTTCAACTTTTCAGTATTTCTTACTACAAAATCACGAAATGCAGCTAGTTGACTATCGTCCTTTACAAGATAAAGGTTTTCCACGTCTCTCCTTTCTTTCACACAATAGACTGAATAAGCAAAAGAACCGCGTCCGACAATCCTAGGTTGACTTAACCTAGGGGCGTCAGAAACGCGGTTCCACCCTAATTTATTACTTCATTGTTTTTGAAAATTCTACAGAAAGCGCCAGCTCTTTATCTTGTCCTACTTGGCTCCCACTATCCCAAGCTCGCTTGAAGAACGCCATAAGACTTTCTTTCCTGTTGACTATTATATCAAAAATTAGAACAATGTACAATTCTTTTTATGATTTTCTAAAAATCCACATCATCAACTCGTGGAGCACCAGACTGAACAGCTATCATTTTTAAGGTTTCTCGTTCCTCTTGACTCAGTTCAATTCCAAAGCAATCAAGATTAGCCTGAATACGAGAGGCTGTGACAGATTTTGGAAGTGGTAAAAATCTTTCTGCCAAGCTCCAGGCCAAGGCTATCTGAGCAACAGACTTTCCATGATTTGCTGCGATTTCTTGCACTTCCTTGCTATCAAATAGTTCTCCCTGACCAAAAGGTCCCCAAGCTTCCAATAAAATTCCTTTTTCTCGACAGTAATCTACGACATCCTCTTGATAGACACCTGGCGCCAAGCGAACTTGATTGACCGCTGGAAGAATTTTTGCTGTTGCAAGCAAGGCATCCAAATGATGGGGAAGGAAATTACTAACCCCGATAGCACGGATTTTGCCTTCTTGATAAAGCTCCTCCATCGCTCTCCAGACTTCTGAATTTCGGATTTTCCATTGGTCATTTTCTCTGAGCGGTTTTGGATTTGGCCAATGAATCAAATACAAATCCAAATATTCCAAGCCCAGCTTCTCTAAAGACTCTTCAAAAGCCTGACGAGCTTGCTCATAGTTGTGATTTCTATTCCAGAGTTTGCTGGTTACAAAAATTTCCTCCCTCGGAATACCACTATCTTGAATGGCACGACCAACGCTTTCTTCATTTTTATAAATAGCTGCCGTATCGATATGGCGATAGCCTGCCTTTAAAGCCTCTAGTACAGCTTGATAGGCAATCTCTCCATTTTCAGCTTTCCAGGTACCAAATCCCAGAACTGGAATTTCTACTCCATTATTTAATTGATAAGTATTCATATACTCCTCCTTCTCTCTTATTCATCAATTATAGCATAAAATATTTTTTACTAATTAGTACTATCTTCTCTTCTGTAAAAAATAAGTCTATCACATATCTGACAGACCCATTTTTGTTGCTTATTCATCACGACTATAATACAGCTCATGAGCTTTTAGGCGAGTATTGAGCATCTCTGGTATGGTCACAAAGGTGTACCCTTGATTTTTCAAATACTCAATGACCCTTGGCAAGGCATTGACTGTCGGACTGTGAATATCATGCATCAGAACGATAGAGCCGTTAGCTACTTGATGCTGAATTTCCGTCAAAATAGCTGTTTCATTTTTACTCTTCCAGTCCAGACTATCCACATCCCACATGATAAAGCTCAAATCGAGGCTATTGCGAATGTCGTCTGTAATGGCTCCATAAGGCGGGCGCATGAGTTTTGAACTAGAACCCAGTACTTTAGTTAGCACATCCTCAGTATCAGTAATCTGCTTTTTAGCTTCATCAAGAGAAAGTTGCGAGAGAATCGGATGGCTCCAACTATGGTTTCCAACAACATGACCTTCGGATTTTATCCTTTTCACCAAGTCCTCATTCCCAGAAACGTTTTTCCCAAGTACAAAGAAAGTGGCTTTAACACCATATTTAGCTAGAGTCTCTAATGCCTGCGGAGTCGTTGCTGGATTTGGACCATCATCAAAGGTTAGAGCGACAACTTTTTGATGTTTCTTATCAAAGTAAGACTGGTACAAGGCTGCGTCTTTTTCAAGTAAGTACGAAGATTGGATAACATCAAAGAAAGCAGATACTGGCAAGGCTATCTCTTCTAAATTTTCAACCACAGGACTTGGATAAAGGATGATCTGACTATCCTTGTAATCAAAATTCCATGCAGACAAGTCTTGGTCGGAGAAACCTTTAACAATCTGATCACTCTGGTCTTGCTCCAATTTCTTATCCTGTAAGAAGGAAGTCAATTCTTTTATCAGCTGTTCCTTGGCCTTACTAGCATCTGAAAACAGTTGGTCAAGTGTAAAAGGTTGCCCATCTTCTGTTAAGTGAACCTTTCCTAGGCTGGTCTTTTCAGTCTCTTCAACCTTAAAATCAACTAAATCATAGATTTGTTTCGTCGCATTACGATTGACGACTCCCTTTAAACCTGACTCTTCTTGCTCTGTATAGTAGAAAACAAGATTGTCCTTACTTTCTAGCTTGTCCTTAATATCTTGATTTATCAGCTCCTTAACAGACGAAATCACTTGCTCCCCTTGGAGAGGATAATAGGTAATCACTTCGGTTTGTCCCTTACGAAAATGCTCCTTCTGATTTCCCTCACTCAATTGATCGTCTTTCTCTTTTTTGAGCGATTCAATCTTTTGCTCAAAGCTTTTTTGCTGATACATTTTAAAAACAATAAATCCGCCTAATAGGCAAATAGAAATTGCTAAAATACCAATCAAAGCCAATAATATATGTCTCTTTTTCCCGTGTCTGCCACGTCCCAGTCTACTTTTATTCATATTTATATCATAACAAATTTAAGCAATAATTTCAATGATACAGTTTGGCAATCCACAATTCCTCTAGCAAGCCAAAGCATCTCACATCAACTAGATCAGCCCTATCTATAGGAACCATCTAGTTTTCTATCTATGGAATTTCTAGTAGATTGAAGCTAGAATAGACACCGTCACTTCTAAAAACATTCTGAGAAATTGATTTATTTTTCCCAGTCGATTTATCCTCAAACATCCCTATACCTCTGATATTTTCTTGATAATACTATATACCCAGACACTTGTAGTTTTACCTTCAGCTAGTAATGTTGACTTTTCTTCTTCAGATAATTTTTTCCGTAAGTAGTCAATCTGCTGAGAAGTAATGTTCTCTTTCCCCATTACCTTGACAGATTGTATCACCATTGCAGTTAAGGTTGACATATTTGAAATATCTCCATTATTTCTATGCTTAAATTCTATTCTTGCCTTACCAACATTAAAACTGGCATATCTTCCATCTGATATATAGATCCATTTTGCTGGTACCTGCGTAGATAGACCAAGTAAATTAAGGGCTGTGTTTCCCGATGGAGCAATGGTCCAATTATATTTTCTAGCAATAGCATCAGCAACTTCATCCACAGAGGCCATTGCATACTCTCCAATCAGTTCTATATATTTTGGTTTATAATAAATACCTTTCAAAATGCGAGTAACCTTTTTGTCTTTTACAAGACGATTTAATGTACTACGAACAGTTTCATATCCTACAATTTCAAAGAAATCATTTGCTATAAAAACTTGATTCGATTCAAAATTTTCTATCCTGTTTACTATTTCCTGCTTATCGTTCATCTATCGCACCTCCTTTGCACCGAATATGATGCTATTTTGGGTGCGAGAGTCATTTTATCAAGAGGGAACAGACCTCTTACAATTTCTTATGTAACATCTCTATCTATTTTATCCCATTTCTTATTTCAGTAATCGCTTGATTATAAAAATCAGGATAGTCAGCCGTATTTATTTCTTTTATATTGTAAAATGAAATAAGAATAGGACGATTCGATCAGGACAGTCAAATCGANNAGTTTCAATCTACTATAATAGAAATTACTTTGACTTTCCTGACTGATTTGTTTAGTTCTTATTTCATTCAGATATGCTATGCATTAACCAATAGCGGATACCTACGGAGAACTTGCCACTCAGATGTAGGACCTGCCCATCATACAAAAAAACAGACTTCATCCCACAAAGAGATAAAATCTGTTACTATTTTCTACACGATATTTCCTAATTTTTAATCCAGCAGTTGGTCTACTTGGCTGATGACTCGCTCGGTAAAGGGCTTGTTGCCAAAAAACTCCAACCACG
>NZ_VMML01000042.1:0-39517 GCF_013277175.1 Streptococcus sp. 3167
CTTGAAGCCATAATAAAAAAAGCTTTAAATTTAAAGCTTTTTTGTTTTTTGCTTATCTAAAAACTACTGCGATTGTTAGAATCCAGTTAAGAACAGAAACTACAAGTCCTACGATGTTGAGAATTTTTTCTGTTTTATAGTCCAGTCCAGATTCTTTTTGGTATGAAAAAGCCAAAACCAATCCTATGATCCCCAAAATCAGACTCACTATTGGAGAAAGCAAACCAAGGACGATAGATAAGATACCTAAAATAAGTGAAGGTTTTTTCTTTTCTTGTGAATTCATATTATAAAATCTCCTTAAAATTAATATAAATGATGATACCATAAAATGCTAGCTTTATCTATCATTCGACAGATTTTTACAGAATGTTAGCTAGTCTTCACTTTCCCTTTCCAAGAATCCAAGCCATAAGAAAGAATATAAATCTCAGAAAAACCTTGTTTTTTCAAGTAAAGAGCTGCATTTGTAACTCGTTGCGCACGTTGGTTTTCGTAGAGAAGGACAGGTTTATCTTTACGAAGGGCTGCAAGACTAGTCTTCAACTGACTTGAAGGAATATTGCGAGCCCCAAGAATATGTTTTCTGTGGAATTCTGCTGGGTCGCGCAAATCAATCAATTGACCCGTACGAATCAAGGCTTCAAACTCCTCATTGTCCACAATTTTAGCCGCACGGCGAATACGAAGATAGTTAAAGCCCATCCACGCCAACATTGCTAGTATAAGTGCCCACAAAATCCAAGTAACCATTAGTTCTTTTCTCCATTTTTCTCAATATAATCCAATTCTACCTTGTGCTCTCTGCGAAGAACCGCTTCTGCTTCTAGATAGTCTAATTTGTCCATCAACCCTGCATCGTAAATCCGAGAGAGTTCCCACTTCATCAGTTCAATATCATATAAGCGTTTTCCCATGTAAACAATAATACCAAATCGTTTGAGGAATTGCTGCACATCATAGAATGTTTTCATAAGACTCATTCTAGCAAAATTTTGTGTTTTTTTCAAGAAGAGACTTACACAATACTCCTGATTTTCCTATCTTCTTTGGCGATTCTGTTGCAAGTATGGTACAATAAAAACATGAGAATTCAACAATTACATTATATTATCAAAATCGTCGAAACTGGCTCCATGAATGAGGCAGCCAAGCAACTCTTTATCACTCAGCCCAGTCTTTCCAATGCGGTGCGAGATTTGGAAAATGAAATGGGGATTGAGATCTTTATCCGCAATCCCAAGGGAATCACCTTGACCCGTGATGGGATGGAGTTTCTCTCTTATGCCCGTCAGGTTGTCGAGCAAACTCAGCTTCTGGAGGAACGCTATAAAAATCCTGTCGCCCACCGCGAACTCTTTAGCGTTTCGTCTCAACACTATGCCTTTGTGGTCAATGCCTTTGTCTCTTTGCTCAAGAAAAGCGATATGGAGAAATACGAGCTCTTCCTTCGTGAAACTCGTACTTGGGAAATTATCGACGACGTCAAGAACTTCCGTAGTGAGGTCGGTGTCCTATTTTTGAACAGCTACAACCGTGATGTTTTAACGAAAATGCTGGATGACAATCACCTGCTGGCTCACCATCTCTTCACAGCGCAACCGCATATCTTTGTCAGCAAGACCAATCCTCTGGCAAAGAAAGACAAGGTGAAACTGTCTGATTTGGAAAACTTCCCTTATCTGAGTTATGACCAAGGGACGCACAACTCCTTCTACTTTTCAGAAGAGATTCTTTCCCAAGAACACCACAAGAAATCCATCGTAGTCAGCGACCGTGCTACCCTCTTTAATCTCTTGATTGGTTTGGATGGATATACCATTGCAACAGGGATTTTGAACAGCAACCTCAACGGAGACAATATCGTTTCTATCCCACTGGATATTGATGACCCAATTGAACTGGTCTATATCCAGCATGAGAAAACCAGCCTATCTAAGATGGGCGAACGCTTTATCGACTATCTACTAGAAGAAGTCCAGTTTGATAGTTGATAAATGATAAGAACCAATATGTAGGCTAGCAACAACCTGCATATTGGTTCTTTTTACTTATAATTAAAAGTCTCCTCTGCCAACTTATCAGCTAGCTTGGGAAAGAGAGTATACAACTTATGGGCTAGGTTCAACAACATCGGTAGATTGAGTTCTCGTTTGTTTTTTCCTATAATCTTGACAATCTTTTTAGCCACTGCATCTGGTTCTAGCAGGAAACGGTCAACCGACTTGAGATAGGTTCCATCTGGGTCAGCCTGATCAAAAAATCCTGTACGGATTGGTCCTGGATTGACCGTCGTTACATAAACACCGTAGGACATGAGTTCTAGGCGCAGAGCATTTGAAAAACCAATAGCCGCAAACTTAGTCGCTGAGTAAAGACTGGACTTGCCAGTAGCAATCAAACCTGCCATGCTAACAATATTGATGATATGGCCTTTTCGACTCTCTTTCATACGGGCCGCAAGGCGTCGAGATAGATTCATTAGGGCAAAGGTATTGACCTCAAACATCTGGTAAATATCTTGGCCCGAAATCTGGTCAAATTCCTCAAAAATCCCGTAACCAGCATTGTTAATTAAGACATCAATCTTGCCATAACGGAGATAGAGGTCAGTTACCAGAGATTCTAAGGCTGAGTCATCGGTAATATCGATTTCAATCAATTCTGCACGGGGATGGTTTCCGTAGAGTTGGGCTAATTTTTCCTTATTTCGACCAAGCAAGATGAGTTGAGCATTTGGCAGGAGTTTGACCATTTCTTGGGCTAGGCCACCGCTAGCTCCGGTAATGAGAATAGTAGACATACTGTTCCTTTCTCAATCTTTTAGATTTCCACTTCTTCCAAGTCTTTGACCACATGGACATTTTCAAAAACACTAGCAGCGTCTTTTTTGAGCTTGCTGATATCTTTTGAGAGGAAACGGGCGCTGATATGGTTAAGTAAGAGGCGTTTGGCACCTGCTTCTACTGCTACTTGTGCAGCTTGCATGTTAGTAGAGTGGCCATGGTTACGAGCAATTTTTTCATCACCCTTGCCATAAGTCGATTCATGGACTAGGACATCGGCATTGACAGCCAGACGCACACTGGCATCCGTTTTTCGAGTGTCTCCTAAAATAGTGATAATTTTACCTGGGCGTGGAGCTGAGATATAGTCAGCTGCCTTGATTTCAGTCCCATCTTCGAGAACTACATCCTGGCCGTTTTTGATTTTCCCAAAAAGTGGGCCAAATGGGACACCAGCAGCCTTGAGTTTTTCAGCATCCAGCGTTCCTTCCAAGTCCTTTTGAATGACACGATAGCCAACACAGAAAATAGTATGATCCAGCTCCTCTGCATACACCGTGAATTTATCGGTCTCAAAGATTTTTCCTAAAGAATCTTGGGCAAACTCATGAAAATGAATACGGTAAGGCAGACGCGAACCTGACACACGAAGACTGGTTAAGACAAATGACTTGATTCCTTGCGGTCCATAAATTTCCAAATCCGTCTGCTCTTCATTGGCCTGAAAGGCACGACTAGAAAGGAAACCTGGCAGGCCAAAAATGTGGTCTCCATGCAGGTGGGTGATAAAGATTTTGCTGACCTTACGTGGTCGAATCGTGGTTTCCAAAATGCGATTTTGCGTTCCTTCTCCACAGTCAAAGAGCCAAACTTCGTTAATCTCGTCCAAGAGTTTCAGAGCAAGACTTGAAACGTTGCGGGCTTTAGAGGGCTGACCAGCCCCCGTTCCTAAAAATTGAATATCCATTCGATACTTTCTAATTAATCAATATATAACATGGCTGTGCGGTTTTCCGATCGAAAATAGCGCTTACTAGAAAAAGCAGCAGCTTCTTGCAGTAAATCCTCTTGGCTGTAACCTTTAAGACGTTTGCGACCATCAGCCAAGCTTTCCAAATCAGTCAAAGCTGTAAGACTCTCCATGCTAACAACTTCCTCATCTCCAACAGCCTTCATGTAGATCTTGCCAGACTCTTCAAAGACTAGTTGATGAGGAAAAATTTGCGCAATTTCAAAAAGCAAGTCATCTGAGATTACCTCTTCATTTTCAGAGAAAATCCGACCCAGTCCCTCACTCTCATAACAAAAACCAAAGGATTTACCAGACAGGTTAAGGCGAATAAAAGGCTTGTTTTCGAGGGTGAAACTTGGCTCAGTATTGTAAAGATTTAGTTCCTGACTGACTTCCGCAAAATAATCGGTTGCAGCTTGAGGACTCTTTTTTTGATATAGTTCTGCAAAGTAAGCATTGACCACGCTAGGTGGAGGGGTAATGAGGGCTAGTTGCTCCTGCTCTGTTTTACCAGCTAGAAGCTGATCCAGATAGGCCTTATCCAGACTTGTATAGCCCCCATATTTTAGAGCCAACGTTTTAATATCAGTCATAAAATTCCTCTAACCTCCATTTATTTTTCTCGGAAATGTAGCCTCTAATCACTTCGCCGTCCTCCTGATAATCGCGTTCTTGCAAAATCGCAACACTTTCTAAATCATGAATCTTGTAGGACTTTGAAAAAGGCACACGCAGAGTAAAGGATTCAAAAATATCCTTGATTTTCTCTAAAAACAAAGCCTGCAAATTCTCACGACTATCCTCAGACTTGGCAGAAATGAGGGCATAAGGTGTTTGGGTCGGCGTAAAATCCTCCACCAAATCCGCTTTATTATAAAGTGTCAGACGAGGAATATCTTCCATATCTAAGTCTTTCATGATGGAAAGAACTGTTTTTTCATGTTCCTCGTGGTAAGGATTGCTGGCATCGATAACATGAACCAGAAGGTCCACATGCTTGCTTTCTTCCAAGGTTGACTTAAAACTGGACACCAGCTCTGTAGGCAAATCTTGGATAAAGCCAACTGTATCTGTCAAAGTTACTTGGAGATTGCCTCCCAGATGGATACTCTTAGTCGTCGCATCTAGAGTCGCAAAGAGCTCGTCCGCTTCATACTGAGTCTTACTGATCAAGGTGTTCATGATGGTTGATTTTCCAGCATTGGTGTAACCAATCAAACCAATCTTAAAGGTGCTTGACTCCAAACGTTTTTCTCTGACAGTCGCCCGATTTTTCTCAACCACCTTGAGCTGGCGCTCGATATCTGTGATTTGATTGCGAACGCTACGACGATTCAGCTCCAGCTGGCTTTCACCAGGTCCACGGGAACCAATTCCCCCTGCCTGACGGCTGAGCATAATTCCCTGACCAACCAAGCGAGGCAAGAGATATTTGAGCTGGGCTAGGTGGACTTGGAGTTTCCCTTCATGGCTTCGAGCCCGCATGGCAAAGATATCCAAAATCAACTGCATACGGTCAATGACCTTAACACCGAGAACTTCTTCTAGATTGACATTTTGCCGTGGGGTCAGACGGTTGTTGACGATGACAGTGGTGATTTCTTCTGCATCCACCATAAGCGCAATTTCTTCCAACTTACCAGAGCCGACGAAGGTCTTGGAATCATATTTTTCACGTTTTTGTCTGTAGCTATCTACAACGACTGCCCCAGCCGTTTTCGCTAAACTGGCCAATTCTTCCATGGAGAGGTCAAAATTGTCCATGCCCTGCAATTCCACACCTATGAGCAGGACTCGCTCCTCTTTTTTTTCCGTATCAATCATCTAAAAACTCCTCTATCTGGCTTAAAATGCGGTCTTGCACACCAGCTTCTCCAATCTGATAAAAGGTGACCTGCATGCGATTACGGAACCAGGTCAACTGACGCTTGGCAAAACGACGAGTAGCCTGTTTGAGACTCTCACTAGCTTCCTCCAAGGTCTGCTCTCCACGGAAGTAAGGAAAAAGTTCCTTGTAGCCAATTCCTTTAGCAGCCTGCACATCAGGGTAATGGTCAAAGAGCCACTTAGCCTCATCCAAAAGCCCAGCCTCAAACATCAAATCCACGCGGCGATTGATACGTTCATATAATTGACTGCGCTCATCATCCAAGCAGATAATCAATGGTTCATACAAGGTCTCTTGATTTTCCAATTCCTGACCAAAATGGGCAATTTCCAAGGCACGCATCGCACGACGACGATTAAACTGAGGAATTTTAAGGTCTGCTTGCTCCACCAGATGAGCTAATTCCTCATCTGTATAAGGCTCCAAGCTAGCCCGATAGGCCAAAATCTCCTCATGGGGAGTCTCCCCACCTAGGTGGTAACCTTCTAGCAAGCTCTGGATATAAAGTCCAGTCCCACCAGCGATAATGGCCAGCTTGCTACGGCTGTGAATATCCTCAATAGCCATCTTAGCTTCTGAAACAAAATCAAAAGCCGAGTAAGACTCGGTTACCTCTCTAACATCGATTAAATGATGAGGAACAGTTTCCTGCTCTTCTGGACTAGCCTTAGCCGTCCCAATATCAAGTCCTCGATAGACTTGCTGACTATCACCGCTAACCACTTCGCCATTAAAACGCTTGGCCACTTCAATGGCAAGGGCTGTTTTTCCAACAGCAGTCGGTCCAACAATCACAATTATTTTTGTTTTCATCTTTTTTCCTTGAAAAATTCCCATTTTTTCGTTACTATTATTATAACACAAAAAGGTCAGTCAGAAAAATGTGACCTCTTGAGGGGGCTGGCTGATTAAGAAGATAAAGGAGGAAGACTCATGGCTAAAGGATTCGCTAAAGGTCTTGTAACAGGTGTCGCAGGAACTGTCGCTGCAGTCGCAGGTGCAGTATACGCATTTAAAAAGAAAGTGATCGAACCAGAAGAACAAAAAGCAGCTTTCATCGAAGAAAACCGTAAAAAAGCAGCTCGTCGCCGCGTATCACGTTAAAAAACAAAAGAAGTTGGGATTCATTATCTCAACTTCTTTTTTCTATTCTTTCATACTCAATGAAAATCAAAGAGCAAACTAGGAAACTAGCCGCAGGTTGCTCAAAACATGGTTTTGAGGTTGTTGATGAAGCGACACTGACGTGGTTTGAAGAGATTTTCTAAGAGTATTAAATAGCTAGGTCAAACTTTAACTGTGGCTTAACAGGGTCATAATCCACCAACTCAAAATCTTCTGCTTTGATATCAAAGAAATTGGTCCCATCAGGAACATTTAAAACCAAGCGTGGTTGGCAGTTTGACGGCTCACGACGGAGCAATTCCTGAGCTTGTTCAAATTGATTGTCATAGATATGGAGGTTGTTTATGAAATAGAAGAACTTCCCAACCTTCCAGCCAAAATGCTTGGCAATCATCATTTGAAGAGCTACATACTGCATAGCATTGATGTGGTGAGCCACCAGCATATCATTGGAGCGCTGGGTCAAGGTCGCATCCAGATAGATTTCCCCATCTACACGGCGGACATCAAACATGGTCTGAAAGGCGCATGGAAGGAGGCCCTCTGTCTCCTCAAAAGCTTGGTAATCCCAGAGAGAGATAATATTGCGGCGGTTCCAAGGGTTGGCTTCCAACTGTTTGAGAAGCTTATTGATGATGTCGTGTTTCTTAACAACAGCACCATAGCGCTCACCAATGGTTCCTGTATCCCCCACTTCCCAGTCATTCCAGTAGTGAACATTGTACTTGTCATTAAGAACGTCTAGGCTATTTGACTGGTCTTGGTAAATCCAGAGCACTTCCTTGATGGCTGATTTGATGGCAATGGGACGCAAGGTTGTGATGGGGAATTCCCCCTTTGCCAAGTCATACTCGGCAAATGCACCCGTTACATACTTGGAGTTGGCAACTGTCCCATCCTTATACTTAGGACGAGCTTGCTCTGAAAAGACACCGTCTTTGATGATTCGTTCAATATTTTCTTTAAAAATCGTATCTGCTTTTGTCATTTACTCTCACCTCATTCATTGTCCTAACTAGTATAGCATAAAAAAGAAAAGAGGAACATTACTAACTCTAGGTTAGCATTTTTCCTCTCTCATTATTTTATTGCAATACAAGTGATGCTGCTCCGATAACCCCAGCGTCATTTCCTAAAGTTGCAAGAGCCAATTTTGTTGATGTGCGTACTTGTGGGAAAGTATTTTCATCGTAGACTTTTTGAACACCTTGTAGAAGGAATTCTCCTGCAGCTGATACACCACCACCAATGACGATTGTTGATGGGTTCAAAATTGAACCGATGTTAGCACAAGCGATTCCCAAGTAACGTGAGAAGTTACGGTAAACGATCAAGGCAAGGTCGTCTCCTTCTTTTGCGAGATCAAAGACAGTCTTAGCAGTTACTTCTTCTCCATTATCAATCAAGCGTTTCAAGGCTGCATCGCCTTCGTATTCATCCGCATAGCGACGAGTCAAATTGACAATCCCTGTTGCTGAAGCAACTGTCTCAAGGCAACCTTTCTTACCGCAAGTACATGCGATTGGTTGGTCAAAGTCAACAGTGATGTGGCCAAGCTCACCTGCTGCACCAGCCACACCGTGAAGCAATTTGCCTTCTGCGACGATACCGCCACCAACACCTGTACCAAGTGTCATAAAGACAACGTCTGGTTGGTTATCACCAGCACCCATCCAGCGCTCACCAAGAGCTGCTACGTTAGCATCATTATCGATAAAGAAAGGAATACCCAAGGCTTTTTCAATCTTTTCTTTAATTGGTTGAAGGGTTTTCCAGTTCAAATTGTAGGCACCAATAACAGTCCCTTTTTCACGGTCAACCACACCTGGTGACCCCATTCCAATACCTTGGAAATCCGCTGCCACCAATCCAAGCAAGTCCAAACGGTGTTGAATAGACTCAATCATATCATCTACGATATGACTTCCCTCATCCAAAATGTTAGTCTTGATAGACCATTTTCCTTGGATTTCTCCTGCTGTTGTTAAGATTGCAAATTTGATAGAAGTTCCACCAAGGTCAATCCCAATAATCTTTTGACTCATCATACTCTCCTTTTTCATTGTCTAGTAATTGAAAATGCTTACAGTACTAGTATAACAAATTTCAGTCATTTATGCAAAGGTTTGCATTTAGCTAATATAGATTTTTAATCCAGATAATCTCCACCATCAAATCCATAATATTCCTCCAGTGTCAAACCACTTGCAGCAATCTCTTTTGCTTCTTTTCCAATGTAACGTAAATGCCATTCCTCATGCATATAGCCTGTGACACTCTCTTTTCCACGGGGATAGCGAACAACAAAACCATAGTCTGGTGCATAATCCAATAACCATTGAGCCGCACCAGCATCTTCAACTAATTGACCATCTGTGCCAATCACATCAAAAGCAAGTCCTGTCTGATGTTCGCTATATCCAGGACGGGCGGAATAACGATCCGCAGCAGCCTGACCCTCTTGGTTCACATAACTTTGATATAATTGTGCTTGAGTTGCATAACTTCTAAAGCCACTATAATTATCGCTAATAGCGTATCCTTCCTTCTGCATCTGTGCAATCAGTTTTAAAAAGGCTGCTTTTGCAGTAGCATTTTCACCTGGATAGTAATCTTTAGACATAGGATAATGTTTATTGGCAACTATGATTTCATCATACTTTCCTTGAAGGCTATAATAAGAACCTTTATTGCTTACTTTTGAATTAGCTTTCCACAAACCAGTCGCACCAACATAATAACGTCCACCATCAACCCATTCATTGACAGCCATTTTACCATCTGATTTTAGATAATAATTCCCTTGCCATGCACTATAAGCATAAGATCCATCTGATGTCAAATAATACCAAGCTTGATAAGAATCATCATAAACCCATTCACTTTTGGCCATCTTACCATCTGATTTCAAATAGTAATTTCCTTGCCATATACTATAAGCATAAGAACCATCTGATTTCAAATAATACCAAGCTTGATAAGAAGAGTCATAAATCCATTCACTCTGTGCCATTTTACCATCAGCTTTCAGGTAATAGTTTCCCTGCCATGCATTTTTCACTAGATTTCCATTTCCATCAAAATAGTACCAAGAACCGTCCTGCTTAACCCAACCACTTGTTGTTGCTGAACTTGTATCAGTTTGAGTTGTAGCCGCTTGTTTTGCTTTAAAAGCACCCTTAGGAGCATTTTTCAATTCGCAAGCCACACCGTCATGATCACGGTATAACTTGGCAGAATAACCGGGGTCTCCCTCATGAATATCCGCGTATCCATTCGCCCAAGCTTCCTTACAACTCGAAAAATGAATGTTTTCCTCTGCTAACACAGGTTGTGAAAACAAGGCTAAAATTGACAACGTCACCAGACTCATTTTTAAAAATAGACGTTTGTTCATTACTTTCTCCTCTAACGATGTTATCGATTTCAATATTATTTTATCAAACTTATTTCAGCAATTCAAGGAAACTTCTGGTCTTTTCTACAAACTCCTTTGGTTTTTCCTTATTCAAGACATGAGGGCCATCTGGGATAATCTGAAATTGGGATTCTGATATTAGTTTATGAAGACTTCTCATAGAACTAAGATTCGGTTTATCTTTGCTGCCACAAATTAGTAAGGTTGGATAGGGGCAATTCCCTGCTATATCCGTTAAGTCAAGTGTCTTCAATTCTTTGGAAATACCTATTATAAAAGTCTTGTCTGCTCCCTGTTTTTCAAATACTCTTTTGGGAAGTAGTTTAAAAATCAGCAACTGAAGATAAAATAGGATATTACCGGACAATTTAAGCGGGCATCCTGACAGAATCAAAGCTCGAAGATTTGGTAAATCGTAACAAGATAGTTCTAATGCCAGGGCAGCACCTAAGGACAATCCAATCAAAACAAAAGATTCTGTCTCTTGAGCTAGGTGTTGATAAACTCGCTCCTTGGCTTTTTGATAGCTAGTAATTCCCGTAGGGAATAAGTCAAGGGCTTCAGAGGGATAATCCGCAAGTAACTCTTGCACTTCTTTCCAAGACTCTGCTGACTGCCCTAAACCGTGTAAAAATATCAGTTTCATCTAGTTCTCCTCAAGGCTTAGTTCATACAAGCCTCTCACTGCATTACAGCCGTAAATAGCTTCTGCTTGGGTTAAATCTGCCAAGGTCAAGACTTTCTCTTCTACCTGTCCTGTTTCCAGCAAATGCTGACGGTAAATTCCTGGCAAGATTCCAAGTCGGATAGGCGGTGTGTAGAGTTTCCCAGCAATTTTCAAAACCAGATTTCCGATAGAGGTTTCAAGCAGTTCTCCTGACTTATTGTAGTAAATGATCTCTTGCTCCCCTAAACTCAAGTATGGTCTATGAGTCGTTTTAAAGTGGGTAAAAGCTTGCTGCAAATTGGCTTCTTGCAGACAAAGTTTAGCCTGGCAGAACTGTGGACTAAGGGGTGTTAATACTTGACGATTGACTTCTATCTCTCCAGATTTGCTAAGGCTGATTCGCAAGCGGTAATCTTGATTAGCATCACAAGTCTGACACTCTTCTTCAATCTTTTGTCTCAAAATTTCTGGGTCAAAAGGAAAGGCAAAATATCGACTAGCTTTTATCAGTCTTTCCAGATGTTGTTCTTCAAACAGCAGTTGTTTTTGGCTGATTTTCCCAGTCGTAATCAGCTGAAAACGAGCTTGTTTACGATAGAGAACAGCCGCCTTTTGATGAACCTCGCGGTATTCAGATTCCCAAGTGCTATCCCATGTAATGCCTCCGCCAACTCCATAGATGGCTTTCCCTTGATGCAGTTGAATGGTCCTAATGGCCACATTAAAAATCCGTCGTCCATTTGGAAGCAAGAGACCAATCGTTCCACAGTAGACTCCACGCGGTTGTGGCTCCAAGTCCTTGATAATCTCCATTGTCGCAATTTTCGGTGCGCCCGTTATGGATCCACAAGGAAAGAGAGAGCGAAAAATTGTAACTAAATCAACATCTGCTCGCAACCGACTCTTGATGGTCGAAGTCATCTGCCAAACAGTTGAATACTGCTCTACCTGACACAGACGCTCCACGTGCTCGCTCCCCACCTCAGAAATACGGTTCATATCATTGCGCAAGAGGTCCACAATCATCATATTTTCAGACCGATTTTTAGGATCCTGCTCCAACCAACTGGCCTGTTCAAGATCTTCTTGGTCAGTTACCCCACGCTGAGTCGTTCCCTTCATCGGTCGCGTTGTCAACTCGCGGTCATTTTGCTCAAAAAAGAGCTCTGGGCTCATGGAAATCACTTCCATCTCATCATGTTCAATATAGGTATTGTAGCCCGCCTCCTGTTCTACCACCATACGATTGTAGATAGCAAAAGGATTGGCATTTAAGTCTTGTTTGAGTTGAACGGTGTAGTTGACCTGATAGGTGTCTCCCTGCCGCAAATGATGATGTATCTGTGCAATAGCCTCTTCATAGTCTGCTGCAGACGTTACTTCCTGCCAATTTGAAGGCAAATCAACCTCATCATAAGTCAGAGGAATAGGGGATGTTTCTACGCTATCATGAACAGTAAAGTAAAGCAAGTACTCACCCAGTAGAGGAGCCTTATGAACTGCAAACTTCTCCTCAAAAGCAGGTGCAGCCTCGTAGCTGACATAGCCCACCACATAATAGCCCTGCTCTTGATAGCTTTCCACTTGTGACAGCAAGGCTGTTACTTCCGCTAAATCTCTCGTTTTTAACTCTTTGATAGGCTGGGTAAAGATGTATCGCTCCCCCAAAGCCCTAAAATCAATCACTGTTTTTCTATGCATACCTTAAGTATAGCATAAAAAGGCAGATACAGACAAAAGCTGATCTACCTTTTTATTGTTTTCTTACTATTGATTATGCTTTAGTGAATAAATCACCAGCAAATCCATCTGATTTCTGCAAGAGTTGTTTGTAAACTTTCCATTTAAGATCCACAGTATTCTTGAAATCATTACCTTGAAGGTCTTTTTCGACCGCGGCATCAAATAAGGTCTGAAGTTGTGCGTAAGTTGAAATCTTTTGACCATCGATTTCAATTTCAACAAAACCTCTTTGGGCTTTTTCGTGTACTTCATGATACCATGCTTTCTTCCATGATTCTAAGCTTTGGAATTTGCCGTTAGAAACTTTATTAATAATAAAGTCATCACCAAGACCTACATTACCTGCTGCTTTAGATTCTTGTTTGTATTTGTTTGATGCATAACCTAAGAATCCGTCTAAATAACCGAAGTAACCCCACATACGGAAGGTATTATGTTTGAATGAGATTGAACCAACCGCACTCTTACTTGTATTACCACCATAAATACCTGTCATCATATTTACTACAGTATAAGCAGAATCAAATCCTTCAGTACGGTAATGACCATTTCCTGGTAATCCATGTTTCGTTGCAAAGTTTCCATCAACCAGTTGATCAATACTTGTCAGCTTCGTATTCTTTTCGTCATCATTCAAATCACGAACTAAATCCCATTGATGTGGTTCACCAACTAAGCCATTGCGATCCGCTTTTTCACGATATTTCTTATCAATCTTCTTGAACCACTTATCATTTGTTCCAGTATTTTTCTTGATGACAGACTCAGCTTCTAAGTAATCAAGCATCATCATGGATTCATTGTAATTCTTCATGTAGTGATCGATTTTCTCACGACTATTTAACACATTCGGATTATAGTTGTAAATTTGATTTCCATCATTTTTACGTTCGTAAGCCATGTTTAATCCTAAGGCACCATATTCTCCATTTGGATTTGAAACTGATGGTGATTGTAACATACCTTGAGCAAAGGCTTCAACGTCTGTTCCTTCACGGTGACGCCATGTTCCTAAGTAGGCCATACGGTCATTAATGTGTGTAGTTTCATGAGTGAATGCAGAAGTACCGAAATCACTGATCATACTAGATATGATATAATACACAGCTTCTGAGTTTTGTGGATTAGTAAAGATATAAGCATATGCACCCGTACCATTATATCCATGCCATTTACCTGTAGGTCCATAGAACTCACGAACCGGAGCATAGTCACCATTCTTATTATGCCCCATTCTATCAGCCCATCCATGGCCTGGAACTTCTTGGTTATCCCAAATTGCAGACGGAACCATATTTTCAGATTTTAACAATCTATCACGTACATTATCAGCTGCAAGTCTTGACCAGAAGTCTAAGTAATTAATTTGCTCTTGAGCACGTAAATCGATTTCTTTCTTAAACGCTTCACGTTCAGCTTCTGTATTCTTACCATATTTCTCAAACGCACTAAACGCTAATGTATTATAGGTTGAAATCAAGAACATATGAGCTTTCTTCGTAGTGAGAAGTGGTAAAATGTATTTACCATGTTCACCATTGTTCAAGTTTTCATAAAGGCGATATTTCTTGTTGGCAAACGCAGGGTTTGAGGATTGTTTTTCAACAATATAGTTGGTATGCGATACAGCTTTTTTATACCAAGTATTGATGTCAGTTTCTTCTGTGAATAAACGCATATTATAGTTTAAGAACCCGTTTAACTCACCGATACCAATCGTTCCACCAATTACTTCACGATAAGCTTCTAACGTTCTGTTACCTTTAATATTATTTTCTTTAGAACCAATCTTAATCAAGAAGTCTAACACATTAACATTTTTACCATAAAAGTCAGGTTTGAATAGCATTAATTCTTTAATATTAAAGTCATCGAATTTAACACCGTAGTAGCGATTTAGGTAAGCTAATCCAAGAAGAACAGCAGCCTTATTGTCATCAATCTTCTTGATCAAGGCGCGTTTAGCAGATTCATCTGTGTTTAATTGATGATCTTCATTTTCAAGCAACTGTTTCACAAATTTCGCCAGATTATCCTTGACTTCTTTGAAGGTTTCTTCGAGGTAAAGGTTCTTAATCGCATTTACTTTGTTAGGACCGGTTCTATTTAGGTGTGTGTAGATAGGATCTGATTGTAGCTCAACTGGGCTTAATTTTTCAACGATAGCATTGATAAGATCACTACGGTCTTTGTCAACGATATTAGGCGTATAGACAACTTCTCCGAGTTCAGCAATGCTGTACTCTTTCACTTGTTTGACATTAGATTCTTTCAGCGAAACAGTAAAGATGTCTTTGGTCTTATCAGCATAGTGCACCAAAATGTGGTCAGCATCAGCCAATTCTGTTACAAAGGCATTGCCCTTCATAGCAGTAACTGATAGGACTTCCTTGGTCATAAGATGACTATCAGCAGCTAATTTATTTCCTTGGTTTACAATCCATTCTTTGTTGTAGAATGGTTGAAGTTTTTCAACATTACGATAAGCAAGTTCACGAGATGCATCGTAATCTTGAGTATCTTTATAAGTGTCAGATTTTGGTTTTACATTATTTAGAGTATCTGAAACAAGAGGATTGATAACATAATCATTAGCTGTAATTCCCAATGTTGCAATTTTCTTATCTGCTTCTTCTTGAGAAACCTCTTTAATTCTATCAGAAGTAGAGAATCTAAATGAACGCTTACCTGTACTTATATCTTTCACGATAAAGTTACGTTCTAATGCATTGTTTGAGAAGTAACCATCATCTTCAGCAATATCTTTAGATCCATAGAACACTTCACCATTTTCAACTTTCATCATTGACACGGAGTCTGCAACTTTACCCCATGCCCAGTTTTTACTGATGAATCCGCCTGTTTCAACAGGATCTTTTACTTTAATAGTTCCTTTTGTAACAGCATTACGGACAGCCCCGTATTTACCGATTCCGTTAGGGTCACCACTGTTGTCCGTTCTAGCAACAAGACCACCGATACGAGCTTTATTAGCTACCATATAAGCATCTACATAAGCTTTATCTATATTACCTTTCCAAAGCTCTCCGGCAATACCACCGAAATCCCAACCTCTGTTACCAACACCCGTAAGATTACCGATGAATGCAACATTTGTTAATTGAGCTCCCGTATCTCCTTTATTAATAATACCAGCAATTCCATCTCTACCGAGAATACTGCCTGTTACTTTAATATTCTCAACAGTAGCATTTTTAACAGTTCTGGCAAGTGCAGAAATATTGTCAATCCAAGGCATGTTGATATCAACATTAGCTAAATTAACATCTTTAACAGAACCACCTTCAATACCACCAAATAATTGACGAGACATATTGTGAATTGAATAACGTTGTCCGTCAACACTTGATAACTTACCTTTAAATGTACCAGGAACATACTCTTTATTTGGAGTTGGTACATTAGCTGCATTTAGATCTGCACCAAGTTTGAACTCACCGCTAGGGTTAGCTTTCATATCTTTTACAAGCTCGTTGAAGTTGTAGTAAACATTACCTTCTTTTGCTTTTTGTTTTTCAAAGTAATGAACATACTCTTCGCTAAGTGTATTATCAGCATTACGTTGAACTAAGTCTGGTGCTTTGGCAGTAACTTTATATAAAGTTTTTCCGTCTTTTTCTACTTCTTCAATCTTGTCAACAGCAAGTCTTGTAACTTTGTTGTCATGAGTTGTAACTCGTAGGTAAAGTGAAGCAACATTCGTTGGGTTTTCTGAAAGTAAACTTGAGTCAGTTTCAACACCTGCATCGTCAACACTTATTAAGCTTGTTTCTTTAATATTTTTAATTTCAACTTTTTTAAGGTCTAATTGTATTTGTTTATCTTCTAATGTTTCAGTTTCTTCTTGACCATTACCTCTATCATAAACCATAGTAGTAGATAGAGTATACTCTTTGAAGTATTCTACATTGTCTAATAACGCATTTAGATTATTTTCTGTTAGATTCACAGTCTTAACAACTTGTCCATCTTTTTTCAGGGTAGCTGTGATTGATTTAATTTTTGTCTTAGTTGGATTCTCTAGAGAATACTTAGCAACTACTTCTTTATCTAATACTTTCTTATCAGTATTTACAAATTTTAATACTGGTTTTTCAGTTAATGGAGCTAAGTTTTTGATAGCTTCTTCTAATTTTTCGGTAGCTGCATTAACTTTGCTTTGAGTAGTAGCATCATCTGCATTTACAGATTTTGCTGCTGTAAGAGTGTCTTCTAAAGATTTCCATGTTTGAGTAGTGTATTCTTCTTTACGTTTGCTGTTAGCTGTGTTAATAGCCGTTTGTAATGCAGTTTTATCTACAGCAAGAGCTTTAATAGCGTCTTGAAGAGCTTGAGTAGCCGCATCTATTTCACTTTGTTTAGGAAGAGGAGTAGTTCGGCTGTTGATTTCTTTTGCTTTTATTTCAGCATTTTTGAAGTCATTCCAAGTTGTTGGACTGTAGTCAGCTTCTTGTTTAGTTTCTGCTCTTGTTATTTGTTCTTGTAATTTTGTTTTATCAACAGTAAGAGCATCGATAGCAACTTTAAGTTTTTCAGTTGCATCCTTGATTTGAGCTTGAGTAGCTTTGTCGTTGTCTTTTACAGCTTGAGCGTCAGTTTTCGCTTCTTCTAGAGCGCTCCAAGATACAGTACTGTAGTTAGTAGCAGTCTTAGACTGAGCATCAGCAAGTTGTTTTTCAAGTTCAGTCTTATCTGTAGTTAAATCAGTGATAGCCGCTTTCAGTTTTTCGTCAATGTGATTTACTTCGCTTTGTTTTGTTGCTGGGTTGCTTGTAACTTCTTCAGCTTCAGCTAGTACAGTTTGAAGATTTGCCCAAGTTGCATCGCTGTAGTGTTCTTTAGTTTTTGATTTCGCATCAGAGATAGTTTTGTTTAAGTCTGTTTTATCAACGCTTAGAGCGTCAATAGCAGCTTTAAGTTTTTTAGTAGCTTCGTCGATTTGAGCTTGAGTAGCCTTATTGTTGTCTTTTACAGTTTGAGCGGCATTTTTCGCTTCTTCTAGAGCGCTCCAAGATACAGTACTGTAGTCAGTAGCAGTCTTAGACTGAGCATCAGCAAGTTGTTTTTCAAGTTCAGTCTTATCTGTATTTAATCCAGCAATAGCGGCTTTAAGTTTTTCGTCAATGTGATTTACTTCGCTTTGTTTTGCTTCTGGTTTGCTTGTAACTTTTTTCGCTTCGGCTAATACATTTTGAAGGTTTGTCCAAGATGCATCACTGTAGTGCTCTTTAGTTTTTGATTTCGCATCTTCGATAGTTTTGTTTAAGTCTGTTTTATCAACAGTAAGAGCGTCGATAGCATCTTTAAGTTTAGCTGTCTCGCTATCTACTTCAGGTTGTTTTACAGAGTCAGAAGCATATACACCTTTTGCAGCTTCTAAAACAGATCCAAGAGCATTGTAACTTGCTGTAGAATAATCAGTAGGAGAAACTGAACTAGCTTTATCAATTTGATTCTTTAACTCACTTTTATCAACTGGTTCTTTAGTACCAACACCCTTTATTTCATCTACTGGATTGGTTGTTATTGTATCCTCTAGTACTTTACTGGACTGTCTACCATCAGTAGTAGTGACTTCAGTTAAAATAGTGCGTTCGCCAGCAACACCTTCTCGAATAACCCTTGTTTTTCCCTTAGCGAGGTTCTCATCATCTTGCTCAACTGTCTTAAAAGGCACAGGCTCTTTAGTTACTATAACTTCAGACTTAACCTCTATTACATTTAACACACCTTCTTCAGGAGTTGTTTTATGTTCTACTGCTGGCTGTTCTACTTTTGTTTCTTCATTCTGATGTTCTGCTGGTTGAGCAGCTGGTGAAGTTTCTGTTGGTTGACTTTCTGGTTCAACTTGAGCTTCTACTGGTTGTTCTTCTTGTTTCGGTATTTCTTCCGCAGTCTTCTCTTCTTTAGAAGCTTCTGGTTGCTTTTCTGGCGCGACTGGTGCCTTTTCGCCTTCACTTGGCGCGACTGGTTCACCTGCTTGTTCAACTTTTGATTCCTCAGCTGGTTCCGTTTGTTTTTCTACAGCAGGCGTTTCCACTTTTAGTTCTTCAACAGGTTGATTAGAAGCCTCATCTCTTGTTTCTACTACTTCTGGCTGTGCATCTTCTTGTTTCGGTGTCTCTTCCGATACCTTATCCTCTTTAGGATCTTCTGGTTGTGATGATTCTTTTGGTATCCTTGGCTGCTCCGGTTGTGTAGGTTGCACGGGTTGTTCTGGGACTTTTGGTTGTTCTACTGGAGTTGCAACTTTTGATTCCTCAGCTGGTTTGTCTGATGGTTGACTTTCCGATTTGACTGGTGCTGGTTCTGCTGAATCTTCTTTCCCCTCTTCTACTTTAGGAAGGGTTTCGTCAGTAGGTTTTACCTCCGATTTTGGTTCTTCCTTTGGATTTTCTTCTGTTTTAGGAGCTTCCTCTGTCTCTACTGCTCGGTTTTCTGGCTTAGCTTGCTCCTGATTTGTTGTTACTTGGGGATTCTCAACTTCGACCACAGTTACCTCTTCAGGTTTAGCTGAGTCTTCTTCTAAAACAGTGTCCAAGCCAAGCGTTTTGAGGATGTCACCTGATAGATAACCAACATAACGATAACCATCCATTTCAACAACACCCTCTCGACTAGCCGGTGCTAGAGTAGCAACTGGATCTACAGCTCCTGCACTAGGAAGGACTACCAATCCCATAGCTCCAACTAGAAAGACGCTGGCAATTTTCTTTCTCTTGTAGATTAAAAGCAAGCTCCCAACAGTCAGCAAACCAAAAGCTGTCAAAACAGATGCTTCTGTCCCTGTTTGTGGCAGCTGATTTTTTTGATACACCAAACCATAAACAAGTTCATTTCCATCAGGCTTTCCTGTCTGGATTAAATCTTTAGCTTCTTGTGAAATAACCTCTTTATCTACATAGTGATAGGTGGCTGCGTCCACTACAGAAGAAGCCATCAAAAGGCTTCCAAGAAATACAGAACCTACAACTCCCTTAATCTTACGAATTGAAAAACGGTCTTTTTTAAACACTTTCATCTCCTTTATTTATTCTCACGACTTTCTGATAGAATCTTGCGGATAGTGCGCACGCGCACCTCCGATTAATTTTGGACGACTAGCCAGCGCCGTTACATGGGCATGACCAATCTCTCTCAAAAGAGGGCGAATCGGAACCTGAACATGCTTGACATGCATACCAATTGCAGTATCTCCGATATCCAATCCAGCATGAGCCTTGATAAATTCAACCTCAACTGGATCTTGCATAAACTTAAAGGCTGCCAATTGACCTGAACCTCCTGCATGGAGAGTAGGAAGGACACTGACGATTTCCAGACCAAACTGCTCTGCCACCTGACGTTCAACGACGAGAACCCGATTGACATGCTCACAGCCTTGAACAGCTAGATGAATTCTTTTTTCTTCTAGGAAATCTAGGATGGTCTTCACAATGATTTCGCCAATTTCTTGGCTGGATTCCTTGCCAATCTGACCACCTATCACTTCACTAGAGGAAAGACCCAAAACAAAGATAGATCCTTGCTTCAAATTGGCCTTTTCTAAAACATCTTTCACTATCTGACGTGTTTCTCTTTGAATCTGTGTCTCGTTCATCTCTGCTACCTCTTTTGTCACTATCTATCATACCGTTTTTTCTTGTTTTTAGCAAGATAGACGACCTGGAAAGCTTGCCCAATTACGCATAAAACTCCCAGAATTGACTGGGAGTTAACTAGTTTCTATTCTATTTATGTATATTTCAACCGTCGTTCCTTTGTCGGGTGCAGAATCAATCTTCATCTGGTAATGTTCTCCAAAATGAAGTTTGAGACGCTGATCGACATTTTGAAGACCAACTCCCCCACGTTTGAGTTGACTTTGACTACTATCACCAGCATCTTGGAAGCCAACTCCATCATCCTCAATGCGGATGACCAATCCTGAATCCTGTTTCTGAACAGAAACTCTAATATGTCCCTGACCTTCCTTCTCCTTGATGCCATGGTAAAGAGCATTTTCCACCAGAGGTTGCAAAACCAACTTGGGCAAGACTAGGTTATCAAAGGCAGGATTTTCAGCAATCTCGTATTCCAGCTTATCTCCATAGCGTTGTTTCTGGATAAAGAGATACTGGCGGACATGATTGATTTCATCAGACAGGCAAATCAAGTCCTTGCCTTGATTGAGTGCCAAGCGGAAATAGGTCGCCAAGGACTTGGTCACCTGAACCACTCGCTGACTATCCTGAAATTCAGCCATCCAGATGATGGTATCCAAGGTATTATAGAGGAAATGGGGGTTAATCTGGCTTGATAGAGCTTGAAGTTGGTACTGACGGGTCGTTTCTTCCTGGCTACGAATAGCTACCATCAACTGATCAATCTGATCCAACATGGCATTAAATTGGCGAGTTACTTCTCTCAGTTCATAGGCACCAACTTCCTTGGCACGAAGATTTTGAGCACCAGAAGCAATTTCCAACATGGTTTCTCTCAAGTCCCTTAAAGGAGCAATCCAGCGTTTGAGACTTAACCAAACCAAGAAGAGACAGACAAGAAGAGATGTGACACTTGCCCCAAGCAAGGTCCACATGAATTGACTCCGAACCTGGTCTAACTTCTCCAGCGAAGACACGCCAAGCACCGTCCAATCAGTTCCTGCAATCTTTTCCTGACTGACGTAGGATTGGTGATCTAGCGTATAGCCCTGACCTGTCTCGATATAGGGTTTCATGGCCTCCATTTCGCTAGACGAACTATAAACTGTGTGTTGAGGATGGTAGACAAATTCATGGTTTTCATTGATAATGAAAGCAAAGCCCTGCTGCCCCAACTGGAGTTGGTTGAGATAGGCTTCCAGAGTTTCGTAGGAAATATCCAAGCGAAGCACGCCAAGATTGCCCCCCTTTGCATCAAGAAGTTCTTGAGTGACAGAAATGACCCATTGACTATCTGATTTACGAGCTGGAGTCAAAACGGGCATGGCTCCCTGATGAATGGCCTTTTGGTACCAATCCTCAGCCATCATATCTGAAGAAGTTTTCATCTGAACACTGTCATCTGTAGAAATGACCTGACCAGATTTGGTCACCAAAACCACTGCTTTCAAGTCCTGGTCTGCCTTTAAGATGGTCAAAAATAAATCTCGGATTCCCTTGACCTTATCTTGACTGGGATTCTCAGCATAGGCTAGGACATCCGTCTGCTGGGTCAAACCGGTCGAGGTGGTTTCTAATTTTTTAATATAAGACTGAATAAAGTGGCTAGTCTGGCTGATGGTCGTTTGGCTATTGCCTTCAATGGTGGCCTCAATGGCTGAAGAACTTGATTGATAGTAGAAAGTTCCAACCAGAGCTAGGAGAATGAGAAAGACCAGAAAGATGGAAATAACCATTCTAACTAAAAGAGAAGAACGCTTCATCGGTCTTCTCCCTTCTTAAACTGACGAGGTGTCACACCTGCAATCTGCTTAAAACGTTGGGTAAAATAGTTCATATCTTCAAAACCAACCTTCTCTGCGATCTCATAAATCTTCAGATCTGTAGTTAAAAGCAAGAGCTTGGCTTGTTTAACACGTTCTCTCACCAGATAATCCTGAAAAGGCAAGCCCAACTCTTTCTTAATCAAGGAACTCAGATAGGTCGGACTAAAACCTAAGTCACTGGCTAAAGACTTTAAACTAAATTGGCTATCAGCCAGATGAGACTGGATTTTCTGGGCCATGTTTCCTTCAAACCTATTAGTCAATAAATCTTGTAACTGCTCTTCTTTCTCTTCCTTGTCTAGTTTTTGTTTGATTTTCCCCAACATTTCCTCAATATCCTGACGAGAAAAGGGCTTGAGCAGGTAGTCATCCACACCGAGTTTGACAGCAGACAAGGCATAATCAAAATCATCGTAACCTGTTAAAAAGACCAAATGAACCTGAGGATAGGTTTCTCGTACCAGACTGGCCAACTGGATGCCATTTAGATGAGGCATGTTGATATCGGTTAAAATGATATCTGGCACCTGCTTTTGGATCAATTCCCAAGCCTGCCTTCCATTTTCAGCCTGACCGATGATTTCCATATCGTAGGCTGCTACATTGACCAGTTTAGTCAAACCTTGTCTTACCAGATATTCATCTTCTACGATTAAGATTGTGTAGGTCATGCTTCTCTCCTTTGTCACTTACTAGTATCAGTATAGCAAAATTCTCCTCTAACTGCTTAGGAAATACCTCTTATACTCAATGAAAATCAAAAAGTAAACTAGGAAGATAGCCACAGGTTTCTCAAAGTACCGCTTTGAGGTTGTAAATAAAACTGACGAAGTCAGTAACCCTACATACGGTAAGGCGACGCTGACGTGGTTTGAAGAGATTTTCGAAGAGTATTAATTAACATAATCTAGTAAATAAGCGTAGCCTTTTTCTTCCATTTGGTCTTTGGGAATAAAGCGGATAGAGAGGCTATTGATACAGTAACGTAAGCCGCCCTTGTCCTGTGGACCATCCGTAAAGACATGGCCAAGGTGAGAATCTCCTACTCGGCTCCGCACTTCCATACGCGTCATATTGTAGGACTTATCTTCCTTGTAGGTGACAACATCTGGACTGATGGGTTGGGTAAAACTAGGCCAGCCACAACCAGACTCAAACTTGTCCTTTGATGAAAAGAGAGGTTCCCCAGTTGCTATATCCACATAGATACCGGATTCAAATTTATCCCAGTAACGGTTTGAGAAAGCCCGTTCTGTTTGATTTTTCTGGGTAACTGCATACTCCTCAGGTGACAGGGTCTTTTTCAATTCCTCATCACTTGGTTTTGGATATTTGCTGGCATCAATGACAGGATAGGCCGCCTGATTAACATTGATATGGCAGTAGCCATTTGGATTTTTCTTGAGATAGTCTTGGTGGTAATCCTCAGCCACCACAAAATTCTTCAAGTTTTCCTTTTCAACTGCTAGAGGTTGATCGTATTTCTTAGCCACCTCATCAAAGACTTGGTTAATCACCTCCAAATCCTTGTCATCTGTGTAATAAACACCAGTACGGTACTGGGTTCCCACATCATTTCCTTGTTTATTTTTGCTGGTTGGATTGATAATGCGGAAATAGTGAAGCAGGATTTCCTTGAGAGAAATTTGCTTGGCATCATAGGTGACATGGACGGTTTCTGCATGACCTGTTTGGTTAATCAATTCGTACTTGGTTGTTTCTCCTCTACCATTTGCATAGCCTGAAACGGCATCCGTCACCCCGGGAACGCGTGAGAAATATTCCTCCACTCCCCAGAAACAGCCTCCAGCTAGATAAATTTCGTGCAAGTCTGCGTCTTTACTAATTTCTGTTTTTTTCACTGCTTTTCCTCCTTGGCTAACTGCCGCCTTTTCAATTTGCGAGGCATCTGTCTGCCCTGCATTTCTCATCAATAGAAAATAGAAACCGGTTATGGCTAGAAAAAATACTCCTAGCAACATGATGATTTTTAACTTATCATTCATAGGACACCTCCTAGGCTAATTCCTTCAAAGTTTGTAAAATTGCATCTTTTTCCATGAAACCTGGTTGCGTTTTGACCAATTTTCCTTCACCATCTATAAAGGCTTGAGTTGGGTAAGAACGGACGCCATAAGTTTCCAAAAGTTTGCCTGATGGGTCAACTAGGACTGGGAAATTTTTATAATCTAAGCCCTTATACCAATTCTTAAAGTCCGCTTCAGATTGCTCTCCCTTATGTCCTGGTGACACTACTGTCAAGACCACATAGTCATCACCAGCTTCTTTAGCAATCTCATCCGTATCTGGAAGACTAGCCAGACAGATGGAACACCAAGAAGCCCAGAACTTGAGATAGACTTTCTTGCCCTTGTAATCAGACAAGCGGTAGGTCTTGCCATCTACTCCAGTTAGCTCAAAATCAGCCACTTCTTTCCCTTTAGCCGTGCTTGTTTTACTAGCTGTCTGCTCCATCTTCATTTCATCTTTCATTTGGTGTTCACTAGTCATGGACTTGCCTGAACAAGCCGTCAAACAAAGGAGCGAACCTGCTCCAAGAACACATGTTTGCCATTTTTTCATATTGATATTCCTTTCCATTTTATTCAAATAATTGACTTAAAATTGAAGCATTTCCAAACAGAACCAAGAGTCCCATCACAATAATGAGAAAACCTCCCACTTTTTTGAGGATTCCGAGATAGGGATGAAGTTTTCGGAAATGTTTCAAAACATAACTAGAGGCCAGAGCTAGAATCAAGAATGGTAGCGCCAAACCCAACGTGTACACCAACATGAGACCCGCTCCCTGCCAAGCTCCTGAGCCACCTGAAGCCGCCAAGGCCAAAACAGAGCCAAGAACCGGCCCCACACAAGGCGTCCAAGCAAAACTAAAGGTCAAGCCCAATAAAAATGCCTGACTATAGCCCTTACCATTTTGCCCCTGTCCTTGCAGTTGTAACCTCTTTTCCTTATAAAGCCCCTTAAAGTGTAGAATCTCCATCTGGTGCAAGCCTAAGAGAATGATAACCGCACCCGTCACATATTGGAACCAAGAAGCATAAAGCAAGTCGCCTAAAAAACCAGCTCCATAGCCCAACAAAATAAATATAAAGGAAATTCCTGCTATAAAGGCCAGAGTTCGTAATAAACTAACAACTGAGATGGAAAATTTGCCACTAGAAGCCTGAGCACTATCCTTATCATCTAGTAACACCCCTGCATAGACTGGTAACAAGGGTAAGATACAAGGAGAAAAGAAGGATAGAATCCCTGCCAAAAAGACACTTAGAAAAAAGAAAATATGACCCATAAAGTTCCTCCTATCATTTTATTGATAGATTTATTATACTCCTTCCATTTTCGAAAAAACAGGGACAATGATAGGGAAAAATAGGAATTTAATCAGATGATTTAGAAATCTTGGACAAAAACTATACAAAAACTGTCAAAGCACAAAAACGAGTCTGGGACAAAAGTCTAACCTTAAATATAAAAAGCGAACAAAACAAGTTATCTGACACTTGGAATTATGTTTTGTTCGCTTTTTTTGTCTAATCTATCGATTTTAAAAACTTATAATAAAGAATTCCTAAAATCAAAATCTTTTTGTCCCAGACTCGCTTTTGTAATAGATAAATAGTTAATCTTTTTTAAAGACCGGATCTTTCAAACTCTGTATACTGGCATTGATCACCGCGCCTAGAATAACAATTTTGGCAATTAAGATAAACCAAAACATCATAACAACAAGAAGAACGGAACCTAAAATTCGGACATCCACCAAATGATGGACATAGTAATTGAGATAACTAGAGAACAGAGTTAGTAGAACTAAAATCACTAAGAGAACAAAGGCGCTACCTGGTAGGGTATAACTAAGTTTCCTGTTAGATAGATTGGGAAGAAAATAATAAAGCATGACCAAGATAGCAAAGAGGAGGGCGTAAGTCAGAGGACCTGCCAACCCTTGTAAAGCCTGATAGATAATGCCATCTTTTGTCCAATAATGAGCAAGTAAAGCCAAAAGCATCTGCCCAAACAAGCTCAAAAACAAGGCAAAAGCAAAGAGGAACTGCAAGCCAAAACTGACTAGGAGGCTCACCATCTGATGGGAAATAAGTCCACGACTCTTTTCGACGCCATAAGCCTTGTTAAAAGCTTTTTGCAAGAAATTCATAGATTTTGAAAAACTCCATAGCGCCGACAAGACAGAAAAACTCAATAAACCTGTTGAAGGTTGCGTCAAGACTTCTCTGGCTATTTTTTCCACACCTTCATAGAGGCTTGGGGGCAGGACGTCTTTCATAAAGCCCAGAAATTCTCCCACAGGAATCTGAAAATAGGGGAGGATATTGACCACCACCAAAAGCAGGGGGAAAATCGAAATCAACCAATAGTAGGCTACTGCGACACTGGTCAACTCACTATCTGATGCTTGATAATAATGCAAAAAAGCTTTTACTAAAGGCTTGTCTATCAGCTCTTTCCACCACTTTTTCATGTCATACTCCTTCATTTATAATCTTATACTCAATGAAAATCAAAGAGCAAACTAGAAAGCTAGCCGCAAGCTGCTNNTGACGAAGTCAGTCACATACATACGGTAAGGCGACGCTGACGTGGTTTGAAGAGATTTTCGAAGAGTATTAACTAATTTCTTCTTACCAATTCCACCATATCATACGGCAGGGTATTGGCAGCTTCCTTCAAGGAATAGTTCTCTAAGTTATTTACATTTTGTCGTAATTTCTTGGCATACTTGGTCGTAATCAATCGTTTTTCTTCGTATTCGAAAATCAACTTGCGCTCCAGATAATAGCCTCTCAGCATTTCATCGATATTGTTGGGTTTGACACGATTGATAACCCGTTCGACAAAGGCACCACTGCTGATAATAGCTGTTTCTCGAAGACGAGACTCCTGCATAAAACTAATCAAAGAGCGTCTGTAGACTCCCTTCAGGTTTTCCAAACTTTCAATAATCATCTCTGTATTGGCAAGATAGAGCTCTGCAATTTGGTCATAATCAAGAGCACGGAGACGGCTTTGCTCCTTGTCCTTCCAGCTACGGAAAGTCCTCCCGAGAGTAAAAACTTCATGAAGGAGAAAACGTAAAATCCGCAAAGAAACAAGGAAATAATAGGTCAATCGTGACGCAAACTTACGATTGATTCCTCGTTCTATATTTTTCAGATAACGTTGGTAAACTCGGTAAGCACGATTGCTAATGTTCCCCTCTTCATAGGCCTGTTCCAATCCATCACTTTCAATACTAAGAATCAAGAGTTTCAAAGCAGCCCAGTCTTCTTGATCATCCTGGTTTTCTTGGCTTAAAATGAGATTTTCAATACGTCCATGGTAATTGTCAATAGCCGCATAGAGGGGAAGTTTATTTCTGGTGTCTTCCAACTCTTTTTCCAACTCCAGCGTTACTTCATTCAAAATGGCGATATGCATGAGATAGTCCTTGCTTTCTTCCTGTTCATCCGAAAGATGAGGCAGGATCAAGAGACCTGTTAAAAAGCTTACAAGCGTCACACCTGCGACAAGGAAAAGTAAGAGAGGATACTCCTGTTCTAAATTACTTGGTATCAAGAGAATCGTAGCAATCGACACCGTTCCCTTGACACCTGAGAAGGTCAAGAGAAGCATGTCCTTCATATACTTATTTAGCTTTTTCTTGAGACGTCTAGTCCTATAGGCAAAATAGCCATAGATCATGACAAAACGAATAGCAAAGAGGACAAAGGTAAGGGTGACAAGAGATGCCAGCAAGAGCAAGGGATTATAGATTGGATTGGTCAAGATAGGCTCTGCTATCATTTCCAACTCCATTCCTAAAATCACAAAGACAGAACCGTTGAGCATAAAATTCACTGTATGCCAAACTGTCTCGGTCACCGTATCCACTTGGGCTTCGAGGAGCGTGATTTTCTTGAAGCGACTCGCCTTTAAAATCCCAGCAACTACGACGGCAATAATCCCTGAAACGTGGACTTCTTCTGCCAGGAAGAAGGTTACCAAGGGTAAACTCAATTCCAGAAGGAGCTCACTAGCAATATCCGTTGCTCGCACACTTAGCAAGAAGCTATGCAGGAAACGATTAGTCATGGCTGTTAAAAAGCCAATTAAAAAACCGCCTAGGATTGAAAAGATAAGCGAACTGCTAGCTTGCCCCAGAGAAAAAGCTCCAGTTGTCCAAGCTGTCAAAGCTACCTGAAAAGCCACCAAACCAGAAGCATCATTCAAGAGTCCTTCGCCCTTAAGGATATTGGACACGCGCTTAGGAAAGCTAAACCGCTCCGAAAGAGAGGCAAAGGCCACCAAATCCGTAGGACCAAGGGCCGCCCCAACAGCCAAGCAAGCCGCCAAGGGAAGACTGAGCCAAAGAAGATGGGCCAAACCACCCAAACTCAGGGTCGAGATGAAAATCACTGGAAATATGAGATAGATAATGATTCGCCAGTGTTTTAAAATAGCTGTAATGTCCGCTTCTTCCGACTCTCTGAAAAGCAAAGGCCCGATAACCAGTGCCAAAAACAACTCCGTATTAAGGTGAAAGTCGGTATTGGGTAAAAAGAGACCAATCACAATTCCCAAAAGAATTTGCACCAAAGGAAGAGGCAAAAAAGGTAGGAGCTTATTGGTTGTACTTGAGACAATCAAGACCAGTAAAAATAGGATGAGGTAAATCAGTAATTCCACGCACGTCCTCCTTAATCTTTTTTACAACAGGATTCAAATATCTCCTTCTGCTCTTTGATTTTTTGGTCAATCTTGGAACAGTCTTTGTGCTCAATTTTTCTCTGGCACCGTTCCATCTCAAGAGCAACTAATTTTTTCTTGATTTTAAGCATTTTTTTGCTCATATGCGCTTGATCTAACACCCCCACCGCTCGTTCGTGGTGGGTTGATTCAACAAAATTCTGGCGCATGGCATCCAGCTTTTCACGTAGGTATTGTTTATCCATGTTTATATCTCTCTAATTTTTCAATCATCACTAAAAATGGTGGATTGTTGACTTGGTTTAAAGTTCGGTAAATGGCAGCTGTGTACTCTTGTTGGTTCAACTGGATCACAAAATCCAAGACAGCATCTCTCTCGAGGTCGCCTCCTTCATGACCATAGTAAATCATAATAGCAATTCGTCCACCTTTGACAAGTAAGCCACATAGCTTTTCTAATGCCTCAATCGTTGTCTGCGGTCGGGTGATGACAGACTTATCAGCTGACGGCAAATAGCCCAAATTAAAAATCCCTGCCTTGGCTTCTGTAACAAACTGGTCCAGTGTCTCATGACCTTGCAAGATTAACTGGGCATTTGTCAAGCCAGCCTGGTCCAAACGCTCCTTGGTCTTTTCCAAGGCTTGCTCCTGAATATCAAAGGCATAGACTTTCTTGGCTAGTTTGGCTAAAAAAAGCGTGTCATGACCATTTCCCATGGTCGTATCCACTACGATATCCTCTTTTGTCACTACCTCAGCCAAAAAATCATGTGCCATCTCAAGTGGTCTTTTCATTTTCAAACTCCTGTTTTACAGCCTTGCATCCTTGAACACTTCCACGACGTCGCATCTCCATCTCAATGCTGTTGAGAGCTTCCCATTTATTGAGGCTCCACATAAGCCCAATCAGCATATCCCTAGGTGCATCTCCTGTGATTCGATGGATGACGATATGTTTGGGAATGATTTCCAGTTGGTCACAGATGACCCTGACATATTCGTCCTGACTCATCAATTGTAAACGTCCCTCGTGATAATCTCCTTGCATACGAGTATTTGTCATAAGATGGAGCAAATGCAGTTTAATCCCTTGAATATCGTTATTCGTGACACAACGGCGGACATTTTCAACCATCATCTCATGGGTTTCACCAGGCAAACCATTGATCAAATGGGAAACAATCTCAATCTTGGGATACTTTCTCAAACGCTTGACCGTTTCCACCTACAATTCATAAGAATGGGCACGGTTAATCAAGTCAGAGGTTTCTTCAAAAGTGGTCTGTAAGCCCAATTCAACCGTCACATGCATGCGCTCCGATAATTCAGCCAAGTATTCGATAGCTTCGTCTGGTAAACAGTCTGGTCGCGTTCCAATATTGATTCCTACCACACCTGGTTCATTGATAGCTTGCTCATAGCGCTCTCGGATGACTTCCACCTTTTCATGGGTGTTGGTAAAATTTTGAAAATAAACCAGATACTTTTGAACATCTGGCCACTTGCGGTGCATAAAGTCAATTTCCTTATAAAATTGCTCACGGATAGGCGCATCTGGGGCTACAATAGTATCTCCAGAACCTGAAACCGTACAAAAAGTACAGCCTCCATGAGCCACAGTTCCATCACGATTGGGACAGTCAAATCCCGCATCAATAGGGACTTTAAAAGTCTTTTCTCCAAAGAGTTTTCGATAATAATCATTCAAGGTATTATAAGATTTTATAACTTTCATTATAACAAAAATCACCCACAATCTCAAAAGCCTGACTTTCCTATAAATTCCTCTGTTTCTCGTTTCCATTAGCCTTTTTTTTATGATACAATATGGGTATGATTTTAATGAAATTAGCATCTATTTTATTATTGATACTGACCTTAGTCGTCTGCATTATCCTAACCAAACTTTTTAGATTAAAAAAACTAGGACGAAACTTTGCGGATTTGGCTTTTCCAGTCTTGGTATTTGAGTATTACTTGATTACAGCTAAAACCTTTACCCATAATTTCCTCCCTAGACTGGGGCTAGCCCTCTCGTTCCTAGCCATTATTCTCGTCTTTTTCTTCCTTTTGAAAAAACGCAGCTTTTACTATCCTAAATTCATCAAATTCTTCTGGCGTGCAGGATTCTTATTAACCCTTATCATGTATATAGAAATGATTGTTGAATTGTTCTTAATGAAATAGTCGAATCCCTAAGCATTTTTTTCTAGGGATTTTTGCTTTCTCTACAAAATAGTATAGACAATAACACTATACAATTTTATACAAAGAAAAGAGTCTGGGACAATAGTCTCTTATATCCAAAAAAGCAACGGATTTGCCGTTGCTTTTTTGCATGGTTGCGATAGTCTTGGTAAAATAGAATTGCACAATAAACCGTTTAGAAAGGCTATCCCATGCATATTCACTATAACACAAATCAAACAACTTTACCACTAGAAATCAGTTCCTTCTTGCCACAAGACCATCTCGTCTTTACGATTGAAAAAGTGGTGAATACCTTGGAGGATTATCACTTCCACGCCTTCTATCATGCCTTTGGTCGCCCGTCTTATCACCCAAAAATACTTGTATCTGCTCTTCTATTTGCCTATTCACAAGGGATTTTCTCTGGGCGAAAAATTGAAAAAATGATGATTGAAAATCTGGCTATGTAATACCTAACAGGGCAGTTGGTTGTCAGCTATCGCACCATCAATCGTTTTCGAGTCGCTGAAGGGATGGAAGACCTTATTCGTGATCTTTTCATCGACCTCAATCTTCGTTTAAAAGTGGAAGAGTTAGTGACCTTAGATTGTCTGTTTATTGACGGAACTAAGATTGAAGCCAATGCCAACAAGTATAGTTTTGTGTGGAAGAAAACGACAGAGAAATTCTCCGCCAAACTTCAAGAACAGATACAGGTCTATTTTCAAGAAGAAATCACTCCCCTTCTGATTAAATATGCCATGTTTGACAAGGAACAAAAGAGAGGGTATAAACAGTCAGCTAGAAACTTAGCGAATTGGCACTATGATAACAAGGAGGATAGCTACACACATCCTGATGGCTGGTGCTATCGTTTTCACCATATCAAACATCAGAAAACACAGACAGACTTGCAACAGGAAATCAAGGTTTACTACGCCGACGAACCTGAATCAGCCCCTCAAAAGGGACTGTATATGAACGAAGGCTACCAAAACTTGAAAGTTAAAGAATGTCAGGCGCTTTTATCTCCCCAAGGTAGACAGATTTTCGCTCAACGCAAGATTGATGTGGAACCTGTCTTTGGGCAGATAAAGGCTTGTTTGGGTTACAAGAGATGTAATCTGAGAGGGATGCGTCAAGTGAGAATTGACATGGGATTGGTACTTATGGCCAATAACCTCCTAAAACATAGTGAAATGAAATAAGAACAGGACAAATCGATAAGGACAGTCAAATTGATTTCTAACAATGTTTTAGAAGTAGAAGTGTACTATTCTAGTTTCAATCTACTATACAATAAGAGAACGACTCAAAATTAAAAAGCTAGAGTTCCGCAATTGGAAATATCTAGCTTTTTTGTGGTTGAGAACTATTTTGTCTCAGGCTCTTTATCTTCTATTTAGGACAAGAGTTTTTCTTTGGTCTTTAATGATAAAGAAGGTATCAAAATTTCTAGTCTTCTTTTTTACCTTTAGTAACTACTAATCCTGCACTCAAACCTAGAAGAGCTAAACCTGCTGCTACTGCTGCTTGGCTTGCCGCACTACCTGTATTTGGTAACTGGGCTTTATTAGTTTGACTAGCTTCACTTGAATCAATTGGTTTTGTATCTGCTTTTTCTGACACTTGTGGTTTTTTAGCTTCTTGAGCTACTGGTTTGGTTCCAACCAAGATGATGCGGTCTGTCGGAGCTTCTACCACTTCACGGAGTTTTTCTTCCTTACTTCCATCAGGATTAATCGCTGTAAAGATACGTTCTTTACCAGTTTTTCCTTCTTGTTCTACACGAGTTTCACCTAGATACAGTGTTGAATCTTTTTTCTCAACTGTCTTGTATGCCAAATCTTTTTCAACAAATTCGAGTTTTGGAAGATCTTCTTGTACAGCAGCAACTGTCTTCTCAGAAACTGGTTTTTCCTTAGTCAAGTGGATACGGTATTCCTTGACTTGTTTTCCACTTTCTGAAACGAGGCGAACAAGTACTGGAAGGCTATCTTCTCCACTATCTACCACAGTTGAAGCTACTTGATTGTTTTCTTCAACTGAGACTTTTGGCCGTTGACCTTTATAGGTAATTTGATAGTCTTGACGATTTTCAGCGAAATCAGCAAGTTCTTTTCCATCTACAAGAATCTTTGATTGCGTACTTTCTTGAGGCAATTCACTCGGTGCAAGGAAGGTCAGCTCAATCATCGCAACACCGCTCTTATCTGCTTTACGCTCCATACGCCATCTCATAGCTTTGGCTTTGATAGTTTTGATAGCTTTAAATGTTACGTTGATTTCATCACCAGCTGCAATGTCTTTATCCGCACGATAAGGCACAGCTTCCCAATTTTCTGGATTGTTAAATGGATGTCCAGATTCGTAGGCTTGGTAGTTTGAATAGTAGGTAGGCACTTCAAAGTCTGGGCCGACATAACGTTCCAAAACAAGTTTAGATGGTGCATCTGTACCACTATCTACAAAGAACTGAACTTTTCCTTGTGCAACAGTCCGTTCTACAATCTTACCATTTTCACGGAAGATTACGCCTGCTGATACTTCTGGATTGGTAGACGGTCTTGCAGACCAGTTTGTCCAACGACGATTTTCTGAATGATCTCCGTCATTGAGATAATCCACACGGTCATGGGAGTTTCTATCAATATCGTTAGTGGCTGAAGCAAAGGCCTGGTTACTGTCTTCATCATACTCTGGGTTATCTGAAAGAGCTTCGCCTAGTTTGTCTGTCACTCGTACAGTGAACTCAGCAACAAGATCACTACCAAGGACATGGCCTCGAACGGTAAATTGACCTGCTTTTGTCAGATTTTCTGCTTGAACTTCTTCCCATTCAACTGACAAGTCTTTTGTTTCGTAGCCGTCTTTACCTGTGAAGTAAACTGGAACCTTAGTCGGCAATTCAAGTGCTTGACCTACTTGTACCAAGCGAGCTTGTTTAACCGCAGCAACTGGTTTATAAGAAAGTAAGTTCTTATCCTTAGTGAAGTGCAGACGGTATTCTCCTAAGATGTCGCCATTTTCAGCTTTCGCGATGACACGAACTGGCTCACCTTCACGAACGCTTGGAACGACGGTAGCGAGACCATTGTTGCTAACACTTGCTGTGACTGCCGGAACTTTTCCATCTACAGACTCAAGGTAGTAGTCTGTCAAATCAGGGTTGAAGCTTGCTAAGTCTTTGCCGTCAACTTGGATTCTTGTTTGTCCTTGTTTGGCTGCCGCAACTTGTTTCGCAAAGATTTGTACCTCTGTGATAGACGTTCCACGCTTGTTATCTGCTTTAACCATGCGAATACGAATAGCATAGGTTTCAACTTTATCAAAGCTAAAGTGGTTCATTTCTCCAGCCTTGAGTTGAGCAGGGGCTTTTAGATTAGTAACTGGTTTCCAGTTGGCAGAATCATTAAAGACATGGTCCTCATTACCAACAAAACTAGGGTTTTTAGGAGCTGTTGGGACAGTCTTACCAACATAATACTCAATCACATAAGACTTCGGTGCACCAACTCCATGGTCTTCGTGGAATCCGACACTTAGATTATCAACGGAGCGTTTGCTCAAGATACCTGAATCTCCAAACAGAACACCGACTGAAGCTTCTGGATTACTACGATTCCAGTTTGTCCAACGATTGGCTGGTTGGTTATTGTAGGAAATGAGCTTGTCATTAACATTTGAAACTGGGTCGCTTGGATTTGAATCTGAAGCAAAGGCAAGTGGCAATTCTGAACCGGTCCATTGGTCAGAAATGTTTGCACCTTGCTCAGTTTGAGCAGATACGCGAACATGAAGTTTAGTTGTTAATCGCGTACCTTCTAAGCGACCATTAACTGTAAAGACACCTTCCTTAGCGTATTGCTCTGGACGAATCTCATCCCATGCAACCTTAGCTGATGAAACGTGACCATTTGAATCATATGTCCGAACGCTTTCTGGTAATTGTGGTGCTTCTGCGATTGGAGTTGTCACACTGACTTCTTCAACTGAAACGATACCTTCTACAGAGACTCTTGCACGCGCTTCAAGGTCAATTCCTTCAACTTTACCTAGTACTTCAAAGGTTTGATAGGAGTCTAGTTTTTCTTTCGGAATAGCTTGCCAAGTGACTTTGTGAGCTTTAGGGAAACCTTTGTCATACTCAACCGTTACTGTTGACGGAAGAGTAGGTTCTTGGTGTAAATCTGTCACTACATTTACTGGACGGATAGATTGCGCAATCTTCTTCTCAGTATTGGCCTGGATAGTGAGATCAACTTGGCCTTTAGCTCCCTCGTATTCCGCTTTGAGAGTGACTGCTCCTGGCTTATGTAACTCAAGCATTCCTTTACGAATTGCGACTTCCCCTTCACCACTTGTAGAGAAGGTTACTTTATCAGCTGGTAATACAGCTTGCGTTCCATCTTGATAGTGAGCTCGAACCGACAATTTGACAGTTTGGTCTTCTTTGAGACTGTCAGCTTTTTCCACTTGCAAGCTCAAGTGAGCAATTTTTGGTGCTTCTTCAAGGAATTGAATTGCATAGGTTTGAAGAGGGCCACCATCTTTAGGCTGAATAAAGATGCTCGCACGCATGCCGTTTGCTGCGCTTGCTTGAAGAACTGTCACATCAGCATTTTCAGCACTTGCTGTGACTTCTGGCAGTTGGGCACCATAAGATAGAGTACGATATTGCATTGGTTGTCGACTAGTAAGACCTGTTACTGCCTCACCTCCAACAGTAACAGTTGGCACTACAGGTGCTGCAGCATTTCCTTCTTCTACCACAAGGGTTGCATGAATTGGTTGACCTTCTAAATAACCGGTCGCTTGAATACGAGAACCTGGAATTGCTAACTTAACTTTATCTTCTTCGGCAATCTCCCACTTGTCCACTTCATACTCTTGTACACTTCCATCAGTCAAAACATAGGAAACAGATTTGTCTACAGAATTCAAGTTAGTATTTGGAGCAATACGTTTAACTGTTGGTAATTCTTTCGCAATTGCTAGAACCTCGACATGAGCCTCTACCTCACGTCCATTTGCTGTACCTTTAACAGTCACAACTCCTGCTTGACTAACATCGACTTGAGACCAAGTTACTGGAAGTTTTTCACGACTACCGTCGCTGTATACAAAACCTACTGTTTTCGGCATTTTTGGTTCTTTACCAATTAATGTACGAACTCTTGCTACTTCTGTCCCCAAAACAGTCTTCTCTTGTCCTTCTTTCTTACCAGTAAAGACGGTAACTTGGTCCGATTTCAAGAGATCTGAGTGGGCAGTCAGAGTGAATTTACCTGCTTGTTCAGTTGATTTAACGATGGCAACCCCTTTACCGTTAAAGGCTCTACGGATCCATGAACCATCTGCTTGCGCCTTATAGCGTTCTCGGCTGGCTTGTTCCCCATTATCGACACCGACTAGTTGACCTTGTCCATGCAATTGGAAACGAACCAAATTATTGGCAGTTGGTACAACATTTCCTTCACTGTCTACGATTTCGTAGTAGATGTAAGTCAAGTCTTTTCCATCTGCGGCGATGGCGTGTTCTTCCTTGACGAGGCGAACTCCTGCTGGTTGCCCTGCAGTGGTAATCTTGTCACGTGCAATTTCTTTTCCAGCTTCATCGCGAGCTACAGCTTCCAAGGTACCTGGTTGGTAAGCAACCTTCCACTCAAGATAGAGTTCCTTAGCATTCGCACCTTCTTGGTAGGTACGACCATCGCTGGTTTGTTTTTTGTTGAAGGTCTTAAGACCAAGAGATTTTCCATTCAAGAACAATTCTACACTAGAAGCATTCGAATAAGCACGAACTGGAATCTTACCTTCTGAGTCAGCTACTTTGGATGCTAATTCTTTGTTTTCCCAGTTCCAGTGAGGAAGAAGGTGTACCATCGGTTTCTTCTTAACAGAAACCCATTGGCTTTGGTAGAGATAGAAGTCATGTTTTGGAATGCCGGCTGTATCTACGATACCAAAGTAAGAGCTCTTAACAGGAGTTTGATTTTGGTTGTGCCATGGTGTAGGTTCACCAATATAGTCCGTACCTGTCCAGATAAACTGTCCAGCATAGCCAGCGTTGTCACGGTCAAAAGTCCATGAAGCGGTTGCTGTTTTCCCCCAACCCACACGATCATTCCCATAGTCAGACTGTTCATAATGACGCTCAGGTCCATTGCTATGTTTCAATTCACGTTCAGGGCGATAGTAACTTCCACGTGTACGGGTAGCTGAAGATGTTTCTGATCCATAAATCAACCATTTTGGATGCTTAGCTCTAAGGGCTTTGTAATTATCTTCAGAATAGTTAAATCCAACAGCATCGAGTTCATCAGCAATTTTCTCATGCCCTCCGCTACCATTACCGAAACGGAATTTATCTGCTCCCATGGTAACATAGCGAGTCTTATCAACATCCTTGATAACCTTGACCAAACGTTTAACAGTTGCTAAAGAGTGGGCATCACCATTAGCTTCACCTATTTCATTACCAATTGACCACATGAAGATAGCAGGGTTGTTTTTGCCTCTTTCGACCATGGTACGTAGGTCAAAATCAGACCATTTTTCACCTTTTCGAGCTTCTGGGTGAGTGGCATCTTTTTCAAAGAAACGTCCATAGTCATAAGGTTTCTTGCCACCATACCAAGTATCAAAGGCCTCTTCCTGAACGAGTAAACCTAGTTCTGCTGCGATTTGCAAGGTTTGCTCACTAGCAGGGTTGTGGGTTGTACGGATGGAGTTAACTCCCATCTCCTTCATTTGTTTGAGACGACGGTATTCTGCTTTATAGTTTTCTTCTGCTCCAAGCGCCCCATGGTCGTGGTGCAAGGATACTCCATGGAATTTAATACGTTCACCATTCAAAGAGAAACCTTCATTTGGAGTCCAGTGATAGTAACGGTAACCAAACAAATCCTTCTTAGCATCAACCAATTGACCGTCACGGTAAACACGCGTAATCAATTCGTACAAGGCAGGTTTGTCATTTAAAACGGTCCAGAGTTTTGGTCTTTCAACTTCTAAAATCGCATCTAGGCTTGTTGATTCATGTGCTTTTAAGGTACGACTCTCTGTACGTACTAGACCTGTCACAGCCTGACCACCACGTTCAACGATTTGATATTCTGCTACAAGTTCATGGTCTTTGTCGTCCGTATTGACGATTTTGCTGGTCACATGAGTTTCAACCTTGCCATGTTGTTGTTCTTCAAGTTTTGGTGTTAAAATAGTTGTCCCATTTTTCTCAACATGCACCTTATCTGTCACTTGTAAAGTCACATCACGATAGATACCACTTCCTGAATACCAACGGCTACTTGGCTGTTTGTTGACTGCATGGACAGCAATCACATTCTCACGACCATCTTTGTTCAAATAGTTAGTGATATCATATGAAAATTGGTTATAACCATTTGGATAATGCCCCACTAACTGACCATTGACATAAACTTGAGAATCCATGTAGACGCCATCAAAAGTAAGGCGAACATTTTTCTTGAGGTCTTTTTCATCTAGTTTGAAAGTCTTGCGATACCAAGCTTCCCCACCGTTAAGCTGTCCACCTTCATTTTGTGCAGGAGATTCATGATCGAAATCGTTAAAAATACTCCAGTCATACGGTAAATCCAATTTTTTCCACGTAGATACATCTGCATCCGGTTTAATGACTTCCTTAGAATTTGCATTGAGTTTAAAGTGCCAATTTTGATTAAAATCCACTTTCCTGTCTTCAATCATTTGATTCACTTCTTCATTTGTTACAGCTTTAGCATCTTCCCTAAGCGGTTTTTCTTGACTTGAAGCTTGTGATTCTATCCTTGGAGCTTTTTCTTCCGGTTTAGCAGACACTTTTTCCTCTTTTGGAGTTACGGCTTCATCTTCTTTCTTCTCAGATGCAATAGCCTCAGTTGAACTAGATTCACTTTGTTCTGTCCTTTCAACTACATTTTTAGTTTCCAAAGCTTTATCAGCCTTTTCTTCTACTATCGTTTTTTCCTCTTTAGGTTTCTCAGCAGTATGAGTAATAAGTGTTTCATCCGCATAAACTACAGATTCTCCAGCTATATTTCCTCCTAATAGAACTGCACAAGTCCCAATCATTACTGAGCAAGCTCCCACAGCAAACTTACGAATGCTATAAACTCTTTTCCGATTCCAATGGCCTTTCCCCATAAAACCCTCCTTATATTATATTTAGTGCAGTTAGCTACTGCCAAAGCCCAAGTGGTATACATTGTATGACAACCTAGTTTCAACAATTTACACTCTGTGAAAATCCAATTCAAACCTCGTCAGCGTCGCCTTGCCGTAGGTATGGTTACTGACTTCGTCAGTTTCATCTACAACCTCAAAACTGTGTTTTGAGCTGACTTCGTCAGTTTCATCTACAACCTCAAAACTGTGTTTTGAGCTGACTTC
Organism: Streptococcus sp. 3167; assembly: GCF_013277175.1. Classification (NCBI taxonomy): domain Bacteria; kingdom Bacillati; phylum Bacillota; class Bacilli; order Lactobacillales; family Streptococcaceae; genus Streptococcus; species Streptococcus sp. 3167. Next base: position 39,461 of record NZ_VMML01000042.1, read on the forward strand.
GTCAGTTTCATCTACAACCTCAAAACTGTGTTTTGAGCTGACTTCGTCAGTCTTATC
>NZ_VMML01000043.1:0-20813 GCF_013277175.1 Streptococcus sp. 3167
TTTGAAAGTAGATGAGTATAACTGGTTGATGAGACTGTGAAAAGAGCATAAAGACCAGCTTGCAAGCTGGTCATACTCTTCGCAAATCTCTTCAAACCACGTCAGCTTCATCTACAACCTCAAAGCAGTGCTTTGAGCAACCTACGGCTAGCTTCCTAGTTTGCTCTTTGATTCTCATTGAGTATCAGTATAGGTTATAAGAATAAGTCTTGTAGGGTTTTGGCAACCCCATCTTGGTCGTTGGTAAGGGAAATTTGCTCATCTGCATAAGGGAGTAGCTCTGGATTGGCATTTTTCATGGCATAACCCTTCCCAGCAAAAGCGAGCATTTCGGTATCATTGTGTTCATCTCCAAAGGCAATCAAATCTTTTTTGTCACGATTCATTATCTTGAGCAAGTAGTCCAAAGCAAAGGCCTTGTTGACACCTTTTGGGGTACATTCAAGGATATTGAGCGGACCTCCCCAGGTATTGATAGAAAGTTGATGCTGGTAGAAGGCGTTCATTTCTTTTGCCAAGGCATATTTGTCACTGGCTCTGGTCTGCAAGAGGATACAGTTAGGGTCCTTGGTCACCAATTCAGGCTGGAATTGATCTTCAGGCTGGAAAGCTTCTACACCAAATAGTTTGGGATTGGCAATTTCTTCATTGGGATTTGTAATGTAGAATTTTTTACGATATTCTCCAGCGATAAAATCGGCTTGAATGTCCTCTGAACGTTGAACCATATCTAGCAGATATTTTTTGTCTACAGTCAAACACTTTTCAAAATCCCAAACTTGGTCTGGTAAATGAGTAAGGGATCCGTTGAAGTTAATCATAGGAGTGTCTAAGCCCAGTTCACGGTAAAAATCTTTTGACATACGGTAAGGGCGACCTGTCGTAATAATAACCTGATGGCCTTTTTCAGCAACTTTTTTGATGGTTTTTTTGGTAAAGTCAGAAATTTGACTGTCTGAGTTGAGCAGGGTTCCATCTAGGTCAACTGCAATAATTTTTTTCGTCATATGGACCTTTCTAGTGTGTTTTCAGATAAGATGTCTTCTATTATAACAGAAAGCAGGCAGAAAAGCAGATTCCAAACAAAAAATGAAATTGGATTAATTTCTTAAACAAATCAAACAAAGACATTGAAAAAGTGAATGATAAATGATATAATTCTATTATTGTTCGTAAAAATTAAAAGGAGATTGATAATGGACAAATTATTTAAACTAAAAGAGAACGGTACAGACGTTCGTACAGAGGTTCTCGCTGGTTTAACAACTTTCTTTGCAATGAGCTATATTCTCTTTGTAAACCCACAAATTCTTTCGCAAACAGGGATGCCTGCTCAGGGTGTCTTCCTAGCAACGATTATTGGTGCAGTAGCGGGTACCTTGATGATGGCTTTTTATGCTAACTTGCCATACGCTCAAGCGCCAGGTATGGGGCTGAATGCCTTCTTTACCTTTACAGTTGTATTTGGACTTGGTTATTCTTGGCAAGAAGCCCTAGCTATGGTCTTCATCTGTGGGATTATTTCATTGATTATTACCTTGACAAATGTTCGTAAAATGATCATTGAATCGATTCCCAATGCTCTTCGCTCAGCTATTTCAGCTGGTATCGGTGTCTTCCTTGCCTATGTAGGGATTAAGAATGCTGGACTTTTGAAATTCACGATTGATCCAGGAAACTATACTGTTGTAGGAGAAGGGGCTGACAAAGCTCAAGCAACGATTGCGGCAAACTCTTCAGCAGTTCCAGGATTGGTCAGCTTTAATAATCCAGCTGTTTTGGTGGCTCTTGCAGGACTTGCCATTACTATCTTCTTTGTCATCAAAGGGATTAAAGGGGGAATTATCCTCTCTATCTTGACAACAACTGTTCTTGCTATTGCAGTTGGTTTGGTAGATTTGTCAAGCATCGATTTTGCTAATAACCATGTTGGTGCAGCTTTTGAAGATTTGAAGACAATCTTTGGTGCAGCTCTTGGTTCAGAAGGTTTGGGAGCTTTGATTTCAGATACAGCTCGCTTGCCTGAAACTCTGATGGCCATTCTTGCCTTCTCATTGACAGATATTTTTGATACAATTGGTACCTTGATCGGTACAGGTGAAAAAGTTGGTATCGTAGCGACAAATGGTGAAAATCATCAATCAGCTAAGTTAGACAAGGCTCTTTACTCTGACTTGATTGGTACTTCAATTGGTGCCATCGCAGGTACTTCGAACGTAACGACTTATGTTGAGTCTGCTGCTGGTATTGGTGCAGGTGGACGTACTGGTTTGACAGCCTTGGTTGTAGCTATCTGTTTTGCGATCTCAAGTTTCTTTAGCCCACTTCTAGCGATCGTACCAACAGCCGCTACAGCTCCAATCTTGATTATCGTTGGGATTATGATGTTGGCTAGCTTGAAAAATATCCATTGGAACGATATGTCTGAAGCGGTTCCTGCTTTCTTCACATCTATCTTTATGGGATTCAGCTACTCTATCACTCAAGGGATTGCAGTTGGTTTCTTGACTTACACTTTGACTAAGCTTGTCAAAGGTCAAGCTAAAGATGTTCATGTCATGATTTGGATTTTGGATGCCTTGTTTATCCTTAACTACATCAGTATGGCCTTATAATAGAATGACCCAGGGGGGATTTCCCCCTTTTTTTAATACAAAGTCTAGGAGATGAATGATGGAAGAGAAAAGTATGTGGAAAGAATTGTTGAATCGTGCAGGCTGGATTTTAGTCTTTTTGCTAGCGACAATTCTATATCAGATTCCTTTAGCAGTTACTGCTATTTTAACTTTAAATGCAGTACCACTGTTACAGTCAGGACTGATAGTTGCTGGTCTTTCGATTGTAGTGTTGGCACTATTTATTTTTGGAGCTCGTAAAACGCAGTTAGCAAGTTTTAATTTTTCTTTTTTTAGAGCTAAGGATTTGGCACGTTTGGGCTTGAGTTATTTAGTCATTATCTGTTCAAATATACTTGGTTCTATCTTGTTACAACTGTCAAATGAGACGACAACAAGTAACCAGTCTCAGATTAACGATATGGTTCAAAATAGTTCTTTGATTTCTAGCTTTTTCTTGCTAGCCTTGCTTGCTCCAATTTGTGAGGAAATCTTGTGCCGTGGAATTGTTCCTAAAAAGATTTTCCGAGGCAAGGAGAACTTGGGATTTGTAGTCGGTACGATTGTGTTTGCTTTATTGCATCAACCAAGTAATTTACCTTCTTTATTGATTTATGGAGGTATGTCGATCGTTCTGTCTTGGACGGCTTACAAGACCCAACGTTTGGAAATGTCTATCTTACTTCACATGATTGTGAATGGGGTTGTTTTCTGTTTGTTGGCTCTTGCGGTGATTTTGAGTCGGATTTTAGGAATTTCTGTTTAATACTCAATGAAAATCAAAGAGTAAACTAGGAAACTAGCCGCAGGCTGTACTTAAGTACGGCAAGGCTACGTTGACGCGGTTTGAAGAGATTTTCGAAGAGTATAAGATTTTTGACAATTGCTTACTTGTTTCTACTGGGAAAAAGATGAATGCAATCGTGTCCATCTTTTTCTTTTTATGGTAAAATAGAGAAATAATATGGTGAAAAGCCTTGAGGGAGTGACCGATATGTCAACTAAAGTAAATCATGCACAGACAGCTATTTGCGGAATTATCAATGTAACCCCAGATTCCTTTTCGGATGGTGGTCAATTTTTTGCTCTTGAGCAGGCACTCCAGCAGGCTCGTAAATTGATAGCAGAAGGGGCTAGTATGCTAGATATCGGCGGAGAATCGACTCGGCCGGGAAGTAGCTATGTTGAGATAGAAATAGAAGAGGAAATCCAGCGTGTTGTTCCAGTGATTAAAGCGATTCGCAAGGAAAGTGATGTCCTCATCTCTATTGATACTTGGAAGAGTCAGGTAGCAGAAGCTGCTTTGGCTGCTGGTGCCAATCTAGTCAATGATATCACTGGTCTTATGGGTGATGAGAAAATGGCCCATGTGGTTGCTAAGGCTGGTGCGAAAGTAGTCATTATGTTTAATCCAGTCATGGCGCGACCTCAGCATCCTAGCTCGCTCATATTTCCTCATTTTGGTTTTGGACAAGCTTTTACGGAGGAAGAGTTAGCTGATTTTGAAAAATTGCCAATCGAAGACTTGATGGAGACTTTCTTTGAACGAGCACTAGCGAGAGCAGAGGAAGCTGGGATTGCTCAAGAAAATATCCTGTTGGATCCAGGAATTGGCTTTGGTCTGACTAAGAAAGAAAATCTGCTTCTTTTACGGGACCTGGATAAACTACATCAGAAGGGCTATCCAATCTTTCTTGGAGTGTCGCGCAAGCGGTTTGTCATCAATATCCTTGAAGAAAGTGGTTTTGAAGTCAATCCTGAGACAGAACTTGGTTTCCGCAATCGGGACACAGCTTCAGCCCATGTAACCAGTATTGCTGCGAGACAGGGTGTAGAAGTGGTGCGCGTGCATGACGTAGCTAGTCACAGGATGGCAGTTGAAATTGCCTCCGCCATTCGTCTGGCTGATGAAGCGGAAAATCTAGATTTAAAACAATATAAATAAAATGAAAGAAATTGAAAACAATCAGTGGATTGCCCACTATCGGACGGACCAACCGCATTTTGGCTTGGAACGAATGGTGGAACTGTTAGCCTTGCGTGGCAATCCCCATCTCAAACTCAAGGTCATCCATATCGGAGGGACTAACGGCAAGGGTTCGACCATTGCTTTTTTGAAGAATATGCTGGAAAAGCTAGGGCTGAGAGTTGGGGTGTTCAGCTCGCCCTATCTCATTCATTACACAGACCAGATTAGCATCAATGGGGAATCCATTCCAGAGGCTAGGCTAGAAGCCCTCATGGCAGACTATCAGTCTTTGCTGGAGGGAGAAGCGGTCGCCAATTTACAGAGTACAACCGAGTTTGAGATTATCACAGCCCTGGCCTATGACTACTTTGCCGCAGAGCAAGTAGAAGTGGCTATCATGGAAGTCGGTATGGGTGGACTTTTAGATAGTACCAATGTCTGTCAGCCCATTTTGACAGGAATTACGACTATTGGCTTGGACCATGTAGCCCTACTTGGTGACACCTTGGAAGCCATAGCAGAGCAGAAGGCTGGTATTATCAAACAAGGTATTCCCTTGGTGACAGGGCGTATTGCTCCAGAAGCTTTGGCTGTGATTGACCGCATTGCGGAAGGGAAAGATGCGCCGAGATTTGCCTACGGGACAGATTATCAGGTCAGCCATCAAAAGAGTGTGGTGACAGGCGAAGTCTTTGACTATACAAGTGTTGTCAGACAAGGTCGCTTCCAGACTGGTTTGCTTGGTTTGCACCAGATAGAGAATGCTGGGATGGCCATAGCTTTACTTGATGCTTTTTGTAAAGAAGATGGTCGAGAACTAGCAAGCAATCACTTGCTTGCTCAAGCTCTGGAAGAAACAAGTTGGCCAGGGCGTTTGGAAATCGTGTCAAGAGATCCCTTGCTGATTTTGGATGGGGCCCACAATCCTCATGCCATAAAGGCTTTAGTAGCAACCTTGCAAGAACGCTTTGCGGATTATCGTAAGGAAATCCTCTTTACTTGTATCAAAACCAAGGCCTTGGAAGATATGTTGGATTTGTTGGAGGAAATCCCAGATACCGAGCTTACCCTGACACATTTTGACGATAGTCGGGCGACTGATGAAAGCGTGCTGGAAGAGGCAGCTAAGTCTAGAAATCTCAGCTACCAAGATTGGCAGGATTTTCTAGAGCAGAAATTGACAGATAAAAAAGAAGAGAAACAAACAGTTAGGATTGTCACAGGTTCCTTGTATTTCTTGAGCCAAGTGAGAGCCTATCTGATGGAGAGGAAAAACGAGAATGAATACACAAAAAATTGAAGCAGCTGTAAAAATGATTATCGAGGCTGTCGGAGAGGACGCTAACCGTGAGGGCTTGCAGGAAACACCTGCTCGTGTCGCTCGTATGTACCAAGAGATTTTTTCAGGTCTTGGTCAAACAGCGGAGGAACATTTGTCAAAATCCTTTGAGATTATTGACGATAACATGGTAGTAGAAAAGGATATTTTTTTCCATACCATGTGTGAACACCACTTCTTGCCATTTTATGGTAGAGCGCATATTGCCTACATTCCAGATGGTCGTGTGGCAGGCTTGTCTAAGCTAGCCCGTACGGTTGAAGTTTATTCGAAAAAACCACAAATTCAAGAACGGTTGAATATCGAAGTAGCCGACGCCTTGATGGAGTATCTAGGTGCTAAGGGAGCCTTTGTTGTCATTGAAGCAGAACATATGTGTATGAGTATGCGTGGTGTCAGAAAACCAGGCACTGCAACCTTGACGACAGTAGCTCGTGGTCTATTTGAAACAGATAAGGATCTCCGTGATCAGGCTTATCGTTTAATGGGACTATAATACTCTTCGAAAATCAAATTCAAACCACGTCAGCTTCCATCTGCAACCTCAAAACAGTGTTTTGAGCAGCCTGCGGCTAGCTTCCTAGTTTGTACTTTGATTTTCATTGAGTATAAAAAGAATTCGCTTTGGGCGGATTTTTCTAGAAAGGAATCATTATGGATCAACTGCAGATTAAGGATTTGGAAATTTTTGCCTATCATGGTCTTTTTCCCAGTGAGAAGGAATTGGGGCAGAAGTTTGTCGTTTCAGCTATCCTATCCTATGATATGACCAAGGCAGCGACAGATTTGGATTTAGCAGCCTCTGTCCATTACGGAGAATTGTGCCAGCAGTGGACGACTTGGTTTCAGGAAACGAGTGAGGATTTGATTGAAACGGTAGCCTATAAACTGGTAGAACGTACTTTTGAGACCTATCCTCTTGTCCAAGAAATCAAGTTGGAACTCAAAAAGCCTTGGGCGCCGGTTCATTTGCCACTAGATACTTGCTCTGTAACCATCCATCGCCGTAAGCAACTGGCCTTTATCGCACTAGGAAGCAATATGGGGGATAAGCAAGCAAATTTGGAGCAAGCCATTGACAAACTGCGAGCTCGTGGCATCCATATTCACAAAGAGTCCAGTGTCTTAGCGACGGAGCCTTGGGGTGGAGTGGAGCAGGATAGCTTTGCTAATCAAGTGGTTGAGGTGGAAACCTGGCTACCAGCACCAGTCTTGTTAGAAACCTTGTTGGCTATTGAGTCAGAGATGGGACGGGTGAGAGAAGTGCATTGGGGGCCTCGTTTGATTGATTTGGACTTGCTCTTTGTGGAAGACCAGATCCTTTATACAGACGACCTCATATTGCCTCATCCTTACATAGCAGAACGTCTCTTTGTTCTTGAGTCTCTACAAGAAATTGCGCCTCATTTTATCCATCCGACATTAAAGCAACCCATTCGCAGCTTGTATGATGCTTTGAAAAAATAGAAAAAACTCTAGTTTTCAGTTACTTGCAACTGAAGGCTAGAGTTTTTAAAATAGGTCATTTTCTTCTGGGAGGAGGATAGTCTCTCTACCATCCAGATCTAAAACCAGTACTCTCGGTGGATAAAGAGGGTCGAAAGGATGGTTAAAGTCAAAATCAATGGCTGTAGGGAGGTGTTGGCTTGAGAAGTGGAAGGTAATTTTTCCTTGGTTATTCAGCAATTGAAACTCAAGTTCTTCTTCCAATTCAAAGACATTTTTTAAGAAATGGTCGATAATATACCAAAAAGAGTCAATAACATCATCAGGCAAGCTGGTAACAATTCCAAAACTAGCAGACCGCATGTGGGTATTGGTAAAAGCCATATTTCTGCCCCCTTTCTTTTCCCTTATCATACAGCAAATAGGATTAAAAATCAAGAAAAGGTGATTTTTTGAAAAGGATTTTAGCTACAGGGAAAAATAAGGAAAAAAATTCCCAAAAATCTACCGAAGTTAATAGGTAAATTCCCAAATTAACTTGATTATATAATTTTCAGTTACTTTGAGAAGTTACGGTTTAGAAAAATATTTTTCATATCTATTGACTTTTAGGGGTGAAATTTGGTATTATAGTAGGCGGTATTGTTTACCCCATTTGAAAGGCCCCGGAACCTTCCAAATACTTTTCGATGGGAAGGAACACCCATCACCGTAAACAAAAATCGAACTATATATAGGAGAAATCATGAACAAAACAACATTTATGGCTAAACCAGGCCAAGTTGAACGTAAATGGTACGTAGTTGACGCAACTGATGTACCACTTGGACGTCTTTCTGCAGTAGTTGCTAGCGTACTTCGCGGAAAAAACAAACCAACATTTACACCACACACTGATACAGGTGACTTTGTGATTGTTATCAATGCTGAAAAAGTTAAATTGACTGGTAAAAAAGCAACTGATAAAATCTACTACACTCACTCAAACCACCCAGGTGGATTGAAACAAATCTCTGCAGGTGAACTTCGTTCTAAAAATGCAGTACGTTTGATTGAGAAATCAGTTAAGGGTATGCTTCCACACAATACTCTTGGACGCGCTCAAGGTATGAAGTTGAAAGTATTTGTTGGAGCTGAGCACACTCACGCTGCACAACAACCAGAAGTTCTTGACATTTCAGGACTTATCTAAGGAAAGGAACAATAAAGTATGTCACAAGCACAATATGCAGGTACTGGACGTCGTAAAAACGCTGTTGCACGCGTTCGCCTTGTTCCAGGAACTGGTAAAATCACTGTTAACAAAAAAGATGTTGAAGAGTACATCCCACACGCTGACCTTCGTCTTGTCATCAACCAACCATTTGCAGTTACTTCAACTGCAGGTTCATACGACGTTTTCGTTAACGTTGTAGGTGGTGGATACGCTGGTCAATCAGGAGCTATCCGTCACGGTATTGCTCGTGCCCTTCTTCAAGTAGACCCAGACTTCCGCGATTCATTGAAACGCGCAGGACTTCTTACACGTGACTCACGTAAAGTTGAACGTAAGAAACCAGGTCTTAAGAAAGCTCGTAAAGCATCACAATTTAGTAAACGTTAATTCGAGAGAATTACTATACTTACAAAGAGCACCTTTCGGGGTGTTCTTTTTATACTTTCTTACTAAATTGGTGCAATTGACACAGTTGTTGCGACTTTATACTCTTCGAAAATCTTTTCAAACCACGTCAGCTCTATCTGCAACCTCAAAACAGTGTTTTGAGCAACCTGCGGCTAGCTTCCTAGTTTGCTCTTTGATTTTCATTGAGTAGTAGTCTCTCATGTTTGTTTAGCGTCTAAAAGAGACATTTGAGAAGATTGAAAACAGTTCTCTCTTTTCTCCTAGTATAATGATTGGTAGGAAGGGAGAGAAAAGATGAAAACAATGAGAATCTTATTTTTGTTAGCTTTAATTCAAATCAGTTTGAGTAGCTGTTTTCTATGGAAGGAATGCATCTTGTCCTTTAAACAAAGTACAGCTTTTTTCATCGGAAGTATGGTCTTCGTTTCAGGAATCTGTGCTGGAGTAAATTATCTTTATACCCGTAAGCAAGAAGTCCATAGTGTCCTAGCCAGTAAGAAGTCAGTGAAGCTTTTTTACAGTATGTTACTCTTAATTAATTTATTAGGAGCTGTCCTTGTCTTGTCAGATAACTTGTTCATTAAAAATACGCTGCAGCAAGAATTAGTTGACTTTTTATTGCCATCCTTTTTCTTTCTATTTGGGCTAGATTTGCTGATTTTTTTACCCTTGAAAAAATACATGCGCGATTTTCTTGCTATGCTAGACAGAAAAAAGACAGTGTTGGTGACTATTTTAGCAACACTTCTCTTTTTAAGAAATCCAATGACCATTGTCTCTCTTCTGATGTATATTGGACTGGGTTTGTTTTTTGCAGCCTATCTTGTCCCAAATTCGGTCAAGAAGGAAGTTTCCTTTTATGGTCATATTTTCCGAGATCTTGTATTGGTCATTGCTACGCTCATTTTCTTTTAGAGAAAGCTTGTTTTTATGGATGTTATGATGGTAATACTCTTCGAAAATCTCTTCAAACTACGTCAGCGTCGCCTTGCCGTACTCAAGTACAGCCTGCGGCTAGCTTCCTAGTTTGCTCTTTGATTTTCATTGAGTATAAGTTTAGCAGGAAAATAGACACAAAAGAAAAGTTTTTGGTATAATAAGAGTATGTACACAAAAAATGAAGAAGAGCTACAATCCTTAGGGGAGCGTTTGGGTCATCTATTAGCAAAGAATGATGTTTTAATCTTAACTGGAGAACTGGGTGCAGGTAAAACGACCTTTACTAAAGGACTTGCTAAAGGTTTACAGATTTCTCAAATGATTAAAAGTCCAACCTATACTATCGTAAGAGAGTATGAGGGGCGTCTTCCGCTTTTCCATTTAGATGTTTATCGTATTGAAGGAGATGCGGATTCTATCGACTTGGATGAGTTTCTCTTTGGTGGCGGAGTGACTGTCATCGAGTGGGGAAATCTCTTAGGAGATGCCTTGCCAGATACTTATTTAGAATTGGAAATTCTAAAAGAAGCAGATGGACGTCGTTTAAATTTTCAGGCAAAGGGTTTGCGTGCAGAAAAACTCTTAGAGGAGCTTCAACATGGAGTATGAATTGCTCATTAGGGAAGCAGAGCCTAAAGATGCAGCTGAATTAGTGGCCTTTTTAAATCGTGTAAGTTTGGAGACAGATTTTACCAGCTTAGACGGAGATGGTATTCTCTTGACCAGTGAGGAGATTGAAGTATTCCTCAACAAGCAAGCTAGTTCGGACAATCAGATAACCTTACTTGCATTCTTAAATGATAAAATTGCTGGTATTGTAAATATTACAGCTGACCAGCGCAAGAGAGTCCATCATATTGGAGATCTCTTCATTGTGATTGGAAAAAGATATTGGAATAATGGATTGGGAAGTTTGTTGCTAGAAGAAGCGATAGAGTGGGCACAAGCAAGTGGCATTCTGCGTCGTCTCCAGCTGACTGTCCAAACTCGTAATCAAGCAGCAGTTCATCTGTATCAAAAGCATGGCTTTGTAATTGAAGGTCGCCAAGAGCGTGGAGCATATATAGAAGAAGGGAAATTTATCGATGTTTACTTGATGGGTAAACTGATAGATTAGTAGAAATATGGTTAAAAAAATTATTGGAATGGTGCTAGCTTTACTTTCTGTAACTGTAGTAGGAGCAGGTATTTTTGCTTATACTATTTATCAACAAGGGACAGAAACCTTAGCTAAAACCTATAAAAAAATCGGCGAAGAAACCAAGGTTATTGAAGCGACTGAACCTCTAACCATTCTGTTAATGGGAGTGGACACCGGAAATGCTGAACGAACTGAAACTTGGGTCGGTAGAAGTGATAGCATGATCTTGATGACAGTGAATCCTAAAACGAAAAAAACAACAATGATGAGTTTAGAGCGGGATATTCTGACCCGCATTGAATCAGGGAATGGTCAGGCTCATGAAGCGAAACTGAATTCAGCATATGCAGATGGTGGAGCAGAGCTTGCTATAGAAACCATTCAAAAAATGATGAATATCCATATTGATCGCTATGTGATGGTCAATATGAAAGGGTTACAAAAACTAGTGGATGCAGTAGGTGGTATTACAGTCAATAATACCCTAGGTTTCCCAATTTCTATCAGTGACCAAGAAGAATTTAATACCATTTCTATCGGTGTTGGGGAGCAACATATTGGGGGAGAAGAAGCCCTAGTCTATGCACGAATGCGTTACCAAGATCCTGAGGGGGATTATGGTCGTCAAAAACGTCAACGTGAAGTTATTCAAAAAGTCATGGAAAAAGCTCTCAGTTTAAATAGTGTTGGTCATTATCAAGAGATTCTAAAAGCTTTGAGTGACAATATGCAGACCAATATTGATTTGTCTGCAAAAAGTATCCCTAACTTGCTAGGCTATAAAGATTCATTTAAAACCATTGAAACTCAGCAGTTGCAGGGTGAAGGAGAGATGCTTCAAGGTGTTTCTTACCAGATTGTTTCGAGAGCCCATATGTTGGAAATGCAAAATCTACTCCGACGTTCTTTGGGACAAGAAGAAGTCACTCAGCTTGAAACCAATGCGGTCTTATTTGAAGATTTATTTGGCAGAGCACCTGTTGGTGATGAAGATAATTAACTTTTGATACAAATAAAAAATCAATCGTGGGAAATTTCCTGCGATTTTTTCAAAAAAATACGAATAGATAGGTAGGAGGAAACATGAAAGCAGAAATCATTGCTGTTGGAACAGAGATTTTGACAGGACAGATTGTCAACACTAATGCTCAGTTTTTATCAGAAAAACTAGCAGAGATTGGGGTAGATGTATATTTTCAGACGGCTGTAGGAGACAACGAAGCCCGTCTCTTGTCTTTGCTTGAGATTGCCAGTCAACGTAGCAGTCTGGTGATTTTGACAGGTGGTTTAGGGCCGACTGAGGACGATTTGACCAAACAAACTCTGGCTAAATTTTTAGGGAAAGAATTAGTCTTCGATCCTCAGGCTCAGGAGAAGTTAGATGTCTTTTTCGCCCAGCGACCAGATTATGCCCGAACACCGAATAACGAAAGACAAGCCCAAATTGTAGAAGGAGCGACTCCACTGCCAAACGAAACGGGGCTGGCTGTGGGAGGAATACTAGAAGTAGATGGAGTGACCTACGTTGTCCTTCCTGGTCCGCCAAGTGAATTGAAGCCTATGGTCTTAAACCAACTTCTACCCAAGTTGATGACGGGGAGTAAGCTGTATTCCCGGGTTCTTCGTTTCTTTGGGATTGGCGAGAGCCAGTTGGTGACGATTTTGGCTGATTTAATTGATAATCAGACCGATCCGACCTTGGCACCTTATGCCAAGACAGGAGAGGTAACCTTGCGTCTGTCAACAAAGGCTAGCAGTCAAGAAGAGGCGAATCAAGTGCTGGATATTTTGGAACATCAAATCTTGGATCGCCAGACCTTTGAAGGACTTTCTTTACGAGACCTTTGTTATGGTTATGGGGAAGAGTCCAGTTTAGCCAGCATTGTGGTAGAAGAACTGAAAAAACAAGGGAAAACCATCACGGCTGCAGAGAGTTTGACGGCAGGTCTTTTCCAAGCTAGGGTAGCGGATTTTTCAGGAGCTTCAAGTATATTTAAGGGTGGTTTTGTGACCTATAGCTTGGAGGAAAAATCAAAAATGTTGGATATTCCTGTCAAGGATTTGGAAGAACAGAGTGTGGTATCTGAATTTACAGCACAGAAGATGGCTGAGCAGGCACGAAACAAGACTCAATCTGATTTTGGAATTAGTTTGACTGGAGTGGCAGGGCCAGATAGCCTAGAAGGGCATCCAGCTGGGACAGTCTTCATAGGCTTGGCTCGAGAGCAAGGAACTGAGGTTATCAAGGTCAATATTGGAGGCAGAAGTCGAGCAGATGTACGTCACATTGCTGTTATGCATGCCTTTAACCTAGTTCGCAAGGCTTTATTAAGTGACTAACTTTTGATATAATAGTAGATAGGTCTGAGGATCATTAGAATGTAGGAGAATAGAATGGCGAAAAAACCAAAAAAATTAGAAGAAATTTCAAAAAAATTTGGGGCAGAACGTGAAAAGGCCTTGAATGATGCTCTTAAATTGATTGAGAAAGACTTTGGTAAAGGATCAATCATGCGTTTGGGTGAACGTGCGGAGCAAAAGGTGCAAGTGATGAGCTCAGGTTCTTTAGCTCTTGACATTGCCCTTGGTTCAGGTGGTTATCCTAAGGGACGTATCATCGAAATCTATGGACCAGAGTCATCTGGTAAGACGACGGTTGCCCTTCATGCAGTTGCACAAGCGCAAAAAGAAGGTGGGATTGCAGCCTTTATCGATGCGGAGCATGCCCTTGACCCAGCTTATGCTGCGGCCCTTGGTGTTAACATTGACGAATTGCTCTTGTCACAACCAGACTCAGGAGAGCAAGGTCTTGAAATTGCAGGAAAATTGATTGACTCAGGTGCTGTAGATCTTGTCGTGGTCGACTCAGTTGCGGCTCTTGTACCTCGTGCGGAGATTGATGGAGATATCGGTGATAGCCACGTTGGTTTGCAGGCCCGTATGATGAGTCAGGCCATGCGTAAACTTGGTGCTTCTATCAATAAAACCAAAACAATTGCTATCTTTATCAACCAATTGCGTGAAAAAGTTGGGGTCATGTTTGGAAATCCAGAAACAACACCTGGCGGACGTGCTTTGAAATTCTATGCTTCAGTCCGCTTAGATGTTCGTGGTAACACACAAATTAAGGGAACTGGTGACCAAAAAGAAACCAATGTCGGTAAAGAAACTAAGATTAAGGTTGTAAAAAATAAGGTAGCTCCACCGTTTAAGGAAACCGTAGTTGAAATTATGTACGGAGAAGGAATTTCTAAGACTGGTGAACTCTTGAAGATTGCAAGCGACTTGGATATTATCAAAAAAGCAGGAGCTTGGTATTCTTACAAGGATGAAAAAATCGGTCAGGGTTCTGAGAATTCTAAGAAATATTTGGCAGAGCACCCAGAAATCTTTGATGAAATTGATAAGCAAGTCCGTTCTAAATTTGGCTTGATTGATGGAGAAGAAGCTTCAGAACAAGATACTGAAAACAAAAAAGATGAAGCAGTTCAAGCAGATTCTGTGAATGAAGAAGTGACACTTGACCTAGGCGATGAACTTGAAATCGAAATTGAAGAATAAGCTGTTAAAGTAGTGGAGAAATCCGCTACTTTTTCGATTTTTGATTCAAGATTTCAGATTGACTATAGTTTGCTGTTTCTTGTGGCTCCACTAGAAAGCTGATGTAATAGCCTTATGAATAAAAAACGAACAGTGGACCTGATACATGGTCCGATTCTTCCTTCTCTCTTGAGTTTTGCCTTCCCAATCTTGCTGTCTAATATCTTTCAGCAACTCTATAACACTGCTGATGTCTTGATTGTTGGACGTTTTCTTGGACAAGACTCCTTGGCAGCGGTAGGGGCGACGACAGCGATTTTTGACCTGATTGTAGGTTTTACTCTTGGTGTTGGAAATGGCATGGGGATTGTCATTGCCCGTTATTATGGAGCTCGGAATTTCACTAAAATCAAGGAAGCAGTAGCATCCACCTGGATTTTAGGGGCTCTTTTGAGTGTTGTAGTGATGCTGCTGGGCTTTCTTGGTTTGTATCCTCTTTTACAGTACCTAGATACCCCTGCTGAAATCCTTCCCCAGTCCTATCAATATATTTCTATGATTGTGACTTGTGTCGGTGTCAGCTTTGCCTATAATCTTTTTGCAGGTTTGTTGCAGTCCATTGGGGACAGTCTAGCTGCCCTTGGATTTTTGATTTTTTCTGCTCTGGTTAATGTGGTTCTGGATCTCTATTTTATTACGCAACTGCATCTGGGAGTTCAATCCGCGGGACTTGCTACCATTATTTCGCAAGGTTTATCAGCGGTTCTTTGCTTTTATTATATCTGTAAGAGTGTGCCAGAACTTTTGCCTCAGCGCAAGCATTTCAAATGGGATAAGTCCTTGTACGCAGATCTCTTGGAGCAAGGTTTGGCTATGGGCTTGATGAGTTCAATTGTGTCCATCGGCAGTGTGATTTTACAGTCTTCTGTCAATACCTTTGGCGCAGTGATTATAAGTGCACAAACGGCGGCTCGACGCATTATGGCCTTCGCCCTTCTTCCGATGACTGCTATTTCTGCTTCGATGACGACCTTTGCTTCTCAGAATTTAGGTGCTAAGCGCCCAGACCGTATTGTTCAAGGCCTTCGAATCGGCAGTCGTTTAAGTATATCCTGGGCAGTTTTTGTTTGTGTTTTCCTCTTTTTTGCCAGTCCAGCCTTGGTTTCCTTCTTGGCTAGTTCGACAGATGGTTACTTGATAGAAAATGGAAGTCTCTATCTGCAAATTAGTTCAGCCTTTTATCCCATTTTGAGCCTCTTGTTGATTTATCGCAATTGTTTGCAGGGTTTGGGGCAAAAAATCCTTCCTCTGGTTTCTAGTTTTATCGAACTAATCGGGAAAATCGCTTTTGTGGTCTTGATTATCCCTTGGGCGGGCTATAAGGGAGTTATTGAACCCCTCATCTGGGTTACCATGACCATCCAACTGTACTTCTCACTGTTCCGTCACCCCTTGATAAAAGAAGGTAAGGCCATCTTGGCAACCAAAGTGCTCTCCTAGCTGTATTTGCTAATAAAATCCATTTCCTCTAGTGAAAATCGAAAAAACTTGTGCTGTTATCTTTAGTTTGGTCTTGAAAATAGTTTAACAGACTTTTGACTTCTTTTATATGATATAATAAAGTATAGTATTTATGAAAAGGACATATAGAGACTGTAAAAATATACTTTTGAAAAGCTTTTTAGTCTGGGGTGTTATTGTAGATAGGATGCAGACCTTATCAGTCCTATTTACAGTGTCAAAATAGTGCGTTTTGAAGTTCTATCTACAAGCCCAATCGTGACTAGGATTGTATTCTTTATGAGGTAGAAATAAAGGAGTTTCTAGCTCTGGATTGTAAAAAATAAGTTGTTTTAATTGATAAGGAGTAAAATATGGAAATTGATGTGAGTAAATTAAGAACAGATTTGCCTCAAGTCGGCGTGCAACCATATAGGCAAGTCCATGCCCATTCCACAGGCAACCGTAATTCAACGGTTCAAAATGAGGCTGACTACCATTACAGAAAAGATCCTGAATTGGGCTTCTTTTCTCACGTAGTCGGTAATGGTCGTGTTATGCAGGTAGGACCTGTTGATAATGGTGCCTGGGACGTTGGGGGCGGTTGGAATGCAGAAGGTTATGCACAAGTTGAACTGATTGAAAGCCATGAATCGAAAGAAGAGTTTCTGATTGACTATCGTCTCTATATCGAACTCTTGCGTAATCTAGCAGACGAGGCTGGGATACCTAAAACGCTTGATACTGCTGATTTAGCAGGTATCAAGACACACGAATATTGCACCAATAACCAACCTGACAACAACTCAGATCATGTTGACCCTTATCCTTATCTTGCAAGCTGGGGCATTAGTCGTGAGCAATTCAAGCAGGATATTGAAAACGGCTTGACGATTGAAGCAGGATGGCGACAGAACGATACTGGCACCTGGTATGTACACTCAGATGGTTCTTATCCAAAAGATAAGTTTGAGAAAGTTAATGGTACCTGGTATTACTTTGACGGTTCAGGATATATGCTTGCAGACCGCTGGAAGAAGCACACAGACGGCAACTGGTACTGGTTTGACCAGTCAGGTGAAATGGCGACAGGCTGGAAGAAAATCGCTGAGAAGTGGTATTATTTCGACGTAGAGGGCGCTATGAAGACAGGCTGGGTCAAGTACAAGGAGACTTGGTATTATCTTGACGGTAAAGAAGGGGACATGGTATCAAACGCCTTTGTCAAATCAAATGATGGCTGGTATTACCTTAAAGAAGATGGCACGATAGCAGAAAAACCAGAATTTACAGTCGAGCCTGAAGGCTTGATAACAGTAAAATAATAATGGAATGTCTTTCAAATCAGAACAGCGCATATTATTAGGTCTTGAAAAAGCTTAATAGTATGCGTTTTCTTGTGGAGATATTTCCTTCAATTTTTGCTACTATATTAAATAAAAATCAAAAAGCAAACTAGAAAGTTATGCTAAAATAAAATCTAAATTTGACAATGTAAATCGAGTCGGATAGCTTTAAGTACTGTTTTGAGGTTGAAGATACGATTTTTGATAGGAACTCATCAAATAGGTTTACTATCATCAATTTTGGATTTTTAAGCAGTATCAATAAATTGCTTCCTTGTTTTGTCATAATTTTTTTATTTAAAAAATTTACTTTATGACAAGAGTGTGCTATTCTTTTTATGAGAGGTGTATGAATATGATAAATGTATGTGATGTTGGAAAAAGAATAAAAGAACTTAGAATATCTTCAAATCTTACTCAAGATAAGATTGCTGAATATTTGTCTTTGAATCAAAGCATGATTGCCAAAATGGAAAAAGGTGAAAGGAATATCACGTCGGATGTTATTGAGAAACTATCTGCCCTGTTTTGCTGTACGGTTGAATATCTTTTGTTTGGCGAACAAGCTGAACAACAGTGTGTAATATCGTTTAGAAAAAATAAAATAGTAGACCAAGATCTTAAAGTTTTAGCGAAAATCAATAAAATTGTATTGAATCAATTTGAGATAGATCAGCTATTGGAGACAAAATAAATGATTGATAAAATGGATTTAAGTAATAAAGCTTCAAATCTTAGAAAAAAGTTGGGAGCTGACGGTGAAGCGCCGATAGATATTTTTAAATTGGTACAAAAGATAGAGAATTTGACGCTGGTATTTTATGGACTCGGAAAGAATATTAGCGGAGTCTGTTATAAAGGAACTCAGTCAAGTCTCATTGTAATCAATTCAGACATGTCATTAGGAAGACAAGGATTTTCTTTAGCACATGAACTGTATCATCTTTATTATGATGAGGTGAAGAAGAGTTCAGTCAGTCTTATCTTGATTGGTGAAGGAGATGAAACTGAAAGAAAAGCGGATCAGTTTGCTTCATATTTTTTAGTTTCCCCATCTTCACTGTATAGGATGGTTGAGGAAATCAGAGAAAATGCTAATAGAACTCATCTTGAAGTAGAAGATATTATAAAATTGGGTCAGTTTTATGGTATCAGTCATAAAGCTATGTTATATAGATTGCGGAATGATGGATACCTTGATGCAGAAGAAATTAAAAATATGGATATTAGTGTTATAGAGACAGCTTCAAGATTAGGCTATGATACAAGTTTATATCGTCCTTTGTCAGAAAGTAAAAAGGAAATGGTATTAGGACACTATATTAAATCGACTGGACAACTTTTAGAAAATAACAGAATTTCGCAAGGGAAGTATGAGGAACTGCTACTAGATGCTTTCAGATATGATATTGTATATGGGCTAGATGAAGAGGGGGAGTTGTCGTTTGACTAGTCGTGTATTTATTGATACAGATTGTATTTCAGCATTTTTATGGGTTGGCACTGAACATCTTTTAGAAAAGCTCTATTCGGGTAAAATTGTTATTCCACAAGAGGTGTATGATGAAATCAATATACCTACAATCCCCCATTTAAAATCTAGGATAGACCAGTTAGTAGCTAAGGGTTCAGCTGAGATTGTGAGCATAGACATTGGAACTGAAGAATACGCATTATATAGAAATTTAACAAGAAATCATGATAGTAACAAGGTTATTGGTAAGGGAGAAGCGGCTTCTATTTCCTTAGCGAAAAAGCATAACGGGATATTAGGAAGTAATAACCTAAGAGATGTTCAACCATATGTAGAAGAATTTTCTTTAGAACATATGACGACAGGAGATATACTGATTGAAGCGTTTAAAGCGTAATTTATTACTGAACAAGAGGGCAATCATATCTGGAATAATATGCTTAAAAAGAGAAGAAAAATTGGTGCAAATTCATTTTCAGACTATCTTCGTGGAAGTGTTCATCAAAATAGACAAAAATAAATTTGGATAAATCGAACTTACTATTCAGGAGGAATATGAGCAATTCGAAGAAGAAAAGTGTCAAATTGAGCCTATAAGAGTAGAAATGACCTACATAGGGGATGAGAGAAAAGTTGTCCTTGAAGTTTCCTTGAACGATTAGTCGCATGTCAAACGATATGTAGGGTAATGTGAGAAGGGATAGCGAGTAGTTTTTGGTTATTTTATCAAAAAACTTGTATTTTATCATACTGAATGATAAAATACAAGAAAAATAGTAGAATAAAGGAAAGCTTTTCTAAAATGTGTATCTCCCCACAGGATTCGTTCTTGTGGGATTTTTTTCGTTAAAGAAAGCGATAAATATTGACTTTTTGAAAGAAAGATGTCATAATTAAGTTGGAAAAAACGTAAAAGTATCACTTTTCTCGTTATCCCGACTCCCAAAACGTCGTTAAACCGCTCGGCAATCCATGGAGACATGGACACATAGTAGTAAGCACGCTATGTGGCTTGGCAGAGCTAAAAACTGTTCCCTTGCGATAAGCCTAATAAGCACAACATAGGGAGTTAGAGAAGCCGACTCTAATCATCCACTTTGGGCAGTAGTGAGAACTGCCCCGTGCTTTTTTTATTTTGAGAAAATATGGAGTTTGTCGTTGAAATTACTTGATTGTATTTTAGATTATCAAGAGAAATTCGATGGAAAAACATGTCAAGTATCAACGAATTATAAGCATTTAGAGACTTTCGAAGTAGATTTTTGCTTGACTGATTTACATCACTTATTTGGCTTGTACAAAATCACACGAGATTATGCTAGTCAAACAATACCTGCTATTCAAGCTGGTGTTTTTATTTTGGAAGATTTTAGAAATCATCCTATGTACAATGATGTAATCGAAAGGATATCTTTGTATAGTTTTATCGGTGATATCTTCTATTCTAAGATAACAAGTTGTTGTATCCTAGCCAAAGATTTATCTAAAAACGCTATGAAGTTGGACGTCATATTTTTTGAAGATAGAAACAAAAGATCCGCAATTTTAGGTTTACGAAGAGATAAAAGTGGAATGTTTAAACCGGTTACTCTACATTTTACAAGCGCTAAGAAATATGCTAAAGTTCGTAAAACAGATGTGAAAGAAATTCAATGGTTATAAAAAACTTTTCGCAGGCTTCGGCTTGCGTTTTTTTGTTTGATAAAATTAAAAAAATGTGCAAAAATAAGTAGAATTGAAAACAGGAAAAAACACCTCCTTTCGATTCGCCAAGCCTCTTCGCAAGGCAATGAGGGGGCGGAGAGACGCGCTCGTCAACAGAAGTATCTCATTGGAAATGTTGCTCACTTTTTTAGTGAGCTTTTTATTATGGCTTCAAG
>NZ_VMML01000044.1:0-5222 GCF_013277175.1 Streptococcus sp. 3167
CTCGTAAACAAAGAGGTTTTAGAGGCTTATTTACCATGGACTAAAGTTGTACAAGAAAAGTGCAAATAAGAAATCTCCAGATTAGGAACTATCCGTGAGTTCTCTAGTCTGGAGATTTTTCAATATACTTCGTTATTGGGCGGTTACGTTGTATCTACAGGAATGTTTTGACGCTCCAAGTATTGCGGTGTGACGATAAGGACATTGCCATTCGGGTTGTAATCGTGCCATTCTGTAGAGGTTATAAAGTTTTTGGAGGAAGCCATGCCATTTTGCAAAGTACGGTCAATTAACTGGTGTCTAGATAAGAAAGCCTTTTGTTCTGAAACAGCCAGATCCATCAATTGATACCAAGTTCTGAGTTTCCTTTGAGCTTGTTCATCAAAACCAGGACTCGTTCCTTCACGGCTGATTGATAGGGTAATCAGTTGCCTTTCCTGGCTCCAAGCCTCTTGTCCAATCCGATGCTGTTGCCAGGCTTGGGAATACTTTAAGCTACTCCCTATTCCCAGCGTTACAATAATAATCGCTAATAGTTGACCGATTAAAATCAAACTAATGATTCCTCTGACAGGCACTTGCCCTTTTATAATCTGCATCAGGTGTATCTTTTTTATCCCAACTGCGAAGAGTTGAGCGAAAAACAGGGAGATCGACAACAAGATGAGATTATAACTGAGCAAGCCTTCTCCTATGGTCATTAGGGATTGCGTTGGAAGCGACAGAATTTTTTGCATAAGAATGGCGAGCAAGCCAGCTAAACTGAAACCAACAGCTATCCCTTTCAAATCCTCACCAACTGGTCTAAGGAAAATGGACCACCGTTTCTCTCCTGAAATGAGGCGAATGCCCGACGACCGTAATTGGCTAATTTGACTAATTAAAGTCAGTGCTACAAAGGTTAAGATGAAAATCAATAGACTGATTAACTGAAATCCGTTACTAAAGATAGCCATTAACGTAGATAGTTTAGATGGAATTGTCAGGTGCATGTTAGTCAAGCCAAGTTGACTTAGCTCCTCCCTTAGCAAGTGAATATCTAGGTGTCCACCGAATACAAAATAGTTTGTTTCAACACTACTACTTTGAGCATCTTCTAGTTTTTTTCCTGAAGCCCATCAGGCAACTTTCCGTCCCCAAAGGTCGTATAAGAAAAAACTGTAGTACCTTCTGAGTTAGGATCTTGGTGTTGAATCGCAATAAAGCTATCCGTTTCTTCTGCTAGTTTTTCCAAGCGTGTAGCAATATGCTGAAAAGTTGTTTCAGGGGAAGAATCACGTACAACAACGTTGGGGTAGTAACGGGAGACATATGTATCAGTCCAAATGGTAAATACCCAAACAAAGAACAAACTAGCAAGCAGGTTGGATATGAGTATAAATAATTTTTTCATAGTGCATTCCTTATTCTAAAACAGAGGGCAGAAATACCCCTGCCCTCTATAAACTAACAAGCTTACTAAACTATTGATAGAAGTAACCGTATCAAGTGCTAATAATGGTTGAGTTAATTTACAAGAACTGACTCCAGTGAAATAATCCTATCACATTGCCGTGCTTGCTCCATGTTATGCGTAACAACCAAAATTGTTTTACTAAATTGATCTCTCAAAGTTCGAATCAAATCGAATGCTTTTTGAGACATTTCAGGATCTAACGATCCGGTTGGTTCATCTGCTAGGACAATATCTCCGGGCTTTAAAATAGCTCTCACAATCGCAATTCTCTGCTGTTCACCTCCCGATAATTCATTGACTTTACTATTTAACCGATTTTGTAGACCAACAAATTCTAGCGTTTCCTTGATTCTCTGCTCTTTCTCCTGTCTAGAGAAATTCGAAAAAGTCATGGCAAGCATCAGGTTATCTTTCACACTAGATGTAGAAATGAGTGCATTGGATTGAAAAAGATAGTTGATGACATTCCTTCGATAATGAACTGCTGATTGCGAATTTACCTTAGGCAAAACTTTTCCGTTGATTAGGATTTTACCACTGTCAACAGTATCCAATAGTCCAATCATATTGAGGATAGTCGATTTTCCAGAACCAGAAGGTCCTACTAAAGCTACAAATTCATTTTCCTCAATATCAAAGCTTAAGTCTTTGAAAATTTCTCTTGAACCAAATTGTTTTGATACATTTTGTACTGAAATTCTAGACATGAGATTACTCCTTAAATGATTGTATGATACTCTCTCCTTCTTTACGGAACAAACTGAAGTAAAGAAGCATTATCTGAAAAGCAAATGTAGCTAGTGTCATGACTATTCCCAACTTAGAACCCACCAAGATAGAAACGATTAGTTCCATCACAGAAAAACTAATAATGAGAGAAAGCACACCAATATATCTTTTCCATGGTGAGAATCCCATAAAGTATTGGACATACAATTTTTCTTCAAATAACAAGCGGTACATTAAGACAAAACTCCAGAAAATAGCCATCATCGTAATGATGATAATCGCTATGATCGTGCCGAAAAGATAAAATGTATAACTCAGATCTTTTTGAAGACCATTGATAAAGTTCTTGACAGTTGTAAAACTCAACCGATTATCCATTAAATCTGGAAATTCTGTTTCTAAAACGGACACTACCTGTTCCATCGTTTCCCTATCACGAATCTTCAAAAGACCATTATAGCCACTGACAACTAAGTTTGCCGACTCCATGAAATATAAATTCTCTGGTGTTGAGACAAAAATAACTGGATTCTCACTAGTTGTACCATAAGAAATAGAATCTGACCAAGTAAATATTGGTCGAGACGGTTGGTAAACCTTGAACATAAATTTCTGATTTTCTGTGAAATTAGTTTGTAAATCTCCCGGTTTTACAGTGACACTTTCCTGTAAATACGCCTTCATCACCTCAAGTTCTTCTGTATTGAGCGTGTTAGGTAGAAGATAAAGTCGAGTACCATTCCTCATCTCTAGCAACTCTTCATCACTTAGGGGAATACCTAGGTCTTGCAGGTAATTATAGGAGAATTTCAAATACCAAAATGGTTTTTTAGGGACATGCTGGTATGTCCCATAGACTGCATCAAGGGACTCCTGATTAAGAAATTGTCCTTTGGCAATATAGACACCTGGAAGCTCAGATATACGCTGGTAAAAGTTATACATAGTATGCTCAAGGGAATTTGTAGTTCCTGCATATGTACCTACATCATCT
This sequence comes from Streptococcus sp. 3167, assembly GCF_013277175.1. NCBI lineage: Bacteria > Bacillati > Bacillota > Bacilli > Lactobacillales > Streptococcaceae > Streptococcus > Streptococcus sp. 3167. Next base: position 3,180 of record NZ_VMML01000044.1, read on the forward strand.
CCCTCAACAAAACTGGATATAACGTACATATCTTCAACATTCTTCCACTCTCTAGATACTTTCATATTATCAATAAACTGATTCATTGGAGCATCTAAAGAGTAACTGACTGCGATTAACAAACCAGCTACCAAGGTATAGAATAACAAGCAGGTTACCATTAAAGGCTTCATTGGTAATCGTTTATGAATTGCGGCTAATGGAGAAACCGAATAAACAATAATCGTTGGAATAATGAATATCAATAGTAGCAACAAGATTGAGAGGCTGACTCCAGCAAAAACTAGAATAAACGATGATAAACCAAAACTAGACCAGCCTGACAACAACCAACTACATAAAGAGATAATTGGAATAATGTAGATTGAAAATAGTAGAGAATTTTTGAAAAAAGCAGACCATAATTCTTTTCTATCCCATCCTAAAAGAATCAATGTTCCGAAATGTTTAAAGGATTGAAGAACACAGATTAAGAATAGAATCAGTAAAATGAAGGCATTTACTAAGATGCTGATAGCAAGTATTATTCCCCAAATTCCCTGATCAGTACTACTTCCAAAACTTTCTTTTGTCAAATCCTCAACAGAAATACCTGACATCTTTGAAAGATGCAACAGAAAGTTATCTCTTGAGACAGCATCGTGGAGACCATTGATATGGTATATCCCATTGATCGTATTAGTGTTTTGAAAAGTATAATCTAATCGTTCAATGACTACAGGTGTGCTAAATAATAAATCTGGAAGCTCGTAAAGCATATTATTTGAGCCTTTGTCAAGTCCAATAGTCATACTATTATCACTATGAGATAATAAATCTGCAAATTGTTGTTGTGAGACTACTATTTTACCCGTACTTTCAAAATCTGAAAAACCAGCAGAGCTGCCAAGGATGTCTATATAAATCCTATTTAGACCTTCTCCTGTATCACTACTTTCAGAACGTTTTGTCCATATGGACAAGTCACTCTGTTCTAAAAAATAATTAAATACATCTTGTGATTGCTCTTCTGTTAACTTCTGAAGATAAACTGTTACAGTTTCGGAATGATGATTATAACTCTGCCATGACTGTTGATACTGTAAACCTGCTAAAAAAATTGCCACCAGAGCAAGTAAGACACTCTGGATGGCAATCAAAAACAGGATTAAGTATTTCATTTTACCTAATAACATGTTTTTGTATGTCATAGGTACTTACCTACAATTCCAGTAACATTCAGCTGTAGCAGTTCCGATGAATTTAGAAACACGTGCTTCTACTCCAGGTGATTGCCAGCCTGAGAATGCCCCGTTAGCAGTTGCTGAGTGTTCGTAAACACTAGACTGAACATTTGAATAGCTCCAAAGGCCAGCAGTACGACCATAATCCCAATAAACTGCAGTACCTTTATACCAAACTGTTGCAGCTGAAACAATCGAACCACCTGCACCAGATAAAGTCAGTGCAAGTAAAGATGTTGTAATTATTTTTTTTATGCTTTTCTTCATCGTAAAGCCCTCATTTCTTTCACTTAAAATCTAACAATAACAATGACTGCATTTAGAAATATCAACAAATCATACCCTAGTACATCGGAATCCCTTCTTTCTAATTAAAAATTAGATAAAACAGAAATACTATATAGTTAATAGTATTTTCATCATTTAATCAACTAATCAGCCTTCCCAACATCAAGACCATTGGACTTCTTTTGCGATTGCACTCGAATCTCCAATTGTTTATTCTTCTGAATAAACTGTTGGTAAGGAATTGTATTACTAAACATAAAAACACCTAGCAATGCAAATGTAACTAATTTTTTAATTCCACGTTTTTTTCTCATGCAATGAAACCCCTTTCTTTTTATTCTAACAGATATATTTTATTTAGTCAAGTATTTTTATGTAATTTTTAACTTTTTTTTCTTGTTATTACCATAAAGAATTATTTATTCCTTTAACTTGTTATTTTGAACTAAAAATTTTATAATGAAATTAAGCAAATAGGAAGGTTTATTATTTTTAATGAATACACTCGCAGAAAAATTCAGATTGAAAAGAA